>JANMGN010000511.1:0-3787 GCA_031374645.1 Chitinophagales bacterium
AATTCTTTCATTATCAGTATTTTATATGTTTGGTCACACAAAAATACTTGCTTTTTTGATACTATCTCTGTTTTTATCTAACCCAATATTCGCATTATTTTATAAAATTGTTAATGCTATCAGGCTTTGGACTAAATTTACGAAATTTATAAATGAGTTTAGCATCATTATTAGATACAATAGTAGTATCGTTTAATATATTATACTTTCTAATATTAGTTGGAATTTTTCCACCTGATACTATATCCCATGTTTCAATATTAATCTCACTTACATTTACTTGAAAAATACCCCATCTTATTCTTGCCTCCCTACTTAAAGGAGGGATTTTGATTATAAAGCTATCTATTTTATTCAAATCAGTATCTTTTTTGCTACCAGGATCATAAATTACTCCATTTTTGTACAAGAAAAACAAAGTCGTAAAATTAGGCTCTTGATAGTAGTAGTAGCCATCTAATTTTAATTTTTTTCCATCATAATCAGTTCGTACCAATTCAAGTTCTTCATACCTTTCTTTACAACTTGGTATTACAAGTAAAAAGAGAAAGAAAGAATAAGAAATCATTTTTGAGTATTTATTTATTTTTACCATGTTGTGTATTTGCTTCTGTTTTTAGAATAGTTAAAATACAATTTAGGGTCTGTTTTAAGTACTTGAAATATAGGAAATACATTACCACCGCCGTGTGCTAATTTATTTTGAAATATATTTCTTATGTTCTCTCCATTTGCCCCGATACGATAACCGCCTACTCCAATATAAAATATACCTTCTCTATATTGTGGACCTTCTTCTTGGTAAGTACCAAATTTACCTATACCAGGATCTGTTTTTCTTACTCCATTTGTTTCTCTCGGAGCACCAGTAAAGAGATTAAATCCTACCTCAAAAGCTCCTGTTTCTAAATGTAAAGCGGCAGTTCTGTACCTATCTCCACTATCTCCTGCAAGACCAAAGAGCCAGTCATTTTCGTAATTCAGAGAACCCTGTTTCCCTCCTATCCCTTTCCAATAAAAATTTAAACCACCTACAGCCTGAGAAGTGCCATTTGTACTAAAAAACCAAGTATTCCGCAAAGCAAAACCTTTTTTGATTTCTTCAGCACCAGCTTTTTGATAATAAAGTCCAATTCCTACTCCTACATAACATTCAATAGCTGCTTCGTTAGTACCATAAGCTGATGATGTTGAACGTACTCCTGCGTAGGCTTCAACAACTCGCCAATTTCCAAAACCTATCGAAGCTCCCGCTTCTACTCCAATACCTACTCCGTTCGTCCCTGAAAATAAATTTACAGAAACACCTGCTCGAATTGCGCCCATATTCCAATCTAACGGATTAATTTCTGCTATTGCTCCATTGATTATACCTATTCCTATATCCATTACAAATCCACCGAAATTTCCTTTATAGCCTCCTCCGAATAGATTTAAAAGAGGACCAACAGCATTAGAGGCAAATTCGATACCCGTCAAAAATTCTCCACTCGGGTCTGTGTATTTTAGAGGATTATTGCCAGCATAAGAGTACCTATTGTAGCCTTGTGTGCCTATTTCTCCTTGCACATAATTATCCACACTCAGCATACGACCTGCGATAGGGTCGTAGAGGCGACCATTCATATTGATGAGGTTAAACTCGAGTGGATAGCTATACTGTTCCCTATTCAGATGCTCGTGTCCTGTAAATCCTCGGTACAGCCCCATCTAAATCTTTCCCAAAGGGGAAGACTTGTTGAGCCTCGCTTTACAAAGATAGGTGTTTTTTTGTTTTGGTTGCTTGTTTTTTTGGTTTCTTTTTTCAAAAAAGCAAACCGCTGTGCTTTTTAGGTACAGCGGTTTGTGGTAGTTTTGCAAGAGCTTTGTGCCTTGCGCTGTGCAAGGTCATAAGACCATTCACGGCGATGGTGCTGTTTTTTAGATGACACCACGCAAGGCGAAAAAGTTGCTTTACTTTTCAGGTGGTATAATCAAAAACGATTTACTTTCTTTACCTCTTTTTACTTGAAATAAAAGTTCCCCTTTTGTTTTTATTAGTGTATCGCCTACTTGTAGATAGTTATAAATATCTATATACATCAAAAAATGCAATGTTTTCTTTTTTCTTATTGTATCACAATATTCAATTGTTTCCATTTTTTTGTTATTCTCATCAATATATTTTGCTTCGACAACCCATTTTATATCTTCATTTTTTAAATATTTCATTTCATCTCCATTTGGGTCATTAAAAAACAAAATATAAATCAAAGGAATACCAATGTAAATTATTCCAAAATATTTTGCGTATTTATTTAAATTTTTCATATTTTAAAATTTAGGACCATAAAAAGGATTTGTATATTTATTAATTGGTGACATCTTATATGGAGTAGGAGTACTAAAACGAGGTATTGTCCAAATCCATGTTTTAGTTCGACCATATCCAAAACTGTAAGGTAATACATATTGTCCAGGGCCAGCTCCTATTTCTAACCCTGAATAAATTTCACCAAATTTACCTGGATTACTCAAAATACTAGCACTTCCTTTTCCGAGTACTCCACCTGAATAAAATACTTTTTGAGACTCCCCAGAAAAAGACCCATCTAAGGTGAGTGGCATACCATTTGTTGAAACCAGCCCAGACACAGAAATGCTAGCATCTCCTCCAACATTGAACCATTGATCTTTTTGAGTAGCCGAAAAATATAGTGCGAAATCATTGCCATCACTTGCAGTACCAACACCATAATCTGCACCTGAAAAACCCAAAGACCAAGATAGGTTAAAACCACTACTTACAATTGTATAGGAAGGTGGGTCGCCAGGGCCGTCCTTATATGACTGTACACCACCTTTATTATTAGGAATAAACTCGGGTACTTTTACTTTTTGCCTCCTAATCTCAAACCGATGTGTATATCCTGCTCCTACATTAGCACCAAAACCACTACTTAAACTCCACCCGACTCCTATTGACCCATTATAATTGCCAGAAGAACCTCCTAAACTAACTCCTCCATTAAAATCCCAATTGCCATCACCAGCATAACTTACACCTGCGCCAAGATTTACACCTCCATGATTAAAGCCAAATCCTGCAAAAGCTCCTCCTGTACCATAACCTGCATAAAATCCTACGGCTCCTCCTTGTATTGAAGCACTAAGCTGTTTACTCCCAAAGCTATATCCTACTGTTACAGAAGCACTTAAAAGGCCTGGTACGCCTATTCCAAACTCTAAACCGATAGATAATCCTCCGCTACTACTCCAACCTACATTAGGAATAATAAAAAACGGGACTTCACCATCTGGGTCTGTATACTTTAATGGATTATTATTAGCGTAAGTATATCTATAGCCTTGTGTACCTGCACCATCGTGTGCGTAATTATCCACACTCAGCATACGAAAGACCTATCCTAAATCCTTTCCAAAGGAAAGGACTTTTTGCTTTTCGTTTTACAAAGATACTCGCTTTTTTGTTTTGGCTGCTTGTTTTTTCTTTTCTTTTTTTCAAAAAAAAACCGCTATGTTTGGTGGCGTAGCGGTTTGGGTTTTTATAGGGTTTACTTCGCATAGAGGCTTCCTTGTGGCTACTTAGTGTAGAATTTTGAAAGGAGATACCAAGCAAGGCGAAAACTATAAGTTTATTTTTGCAACAAATACCTATTTATTCGATGCTAAGTACCCGATGATATTTAGTTTATGTTAAAATCGGAAAAATTAATTTTCCATATATTGCCAATTTGTGCTAAACATTGATTTACTGCATAGAAAAGAGTATCTTTCTCTATATAAT
>JANMGN010000512.1:0-2171 GCA_031374645.1 Chitinophagales bacterium
ACTTTTTATGGGTAGCTCAAAAAATGAAAGAGCAAAAAAAGGACTATGGTTTATGGTATCATTTAGATAAAGAAAATGAAAACTATTTCAAATTATATATTATGCTATACTCTACAGTAAAAGTACAAATACTTCAAGATGCTGGTATTTGGATTAGGAGTACTAATTATGCAGAACCAGATATAAAGTATAATATAGGAATGAATGCGAATCAAAAAAATGGGTTTGTTAACCAATCTATTGATTTATTGAATTTCCTATTCAATCATACCGATTTAACTAAAATAGAAAAAAATGATAAGGGGTTTACTTCTATGAGGATTATTACATTAACAAATGGAACAATGAGTGTTCCTTACAAATTTGAAGGAGACAATATATTATTGGATTGTTATAATGCTAAGAACTATAAAATTTTTATACAAAAATCATTATATGATAATAAACTATTTGAGACAAAGCCTGATTATGAACGCTATAAAGTAAATTCTTATATAGATCCCAGTACTGGTAAACAAATAGATGAGTATGAAGAAAGGCATACAACCACTATTTCATGGACTCCTTTGAGTGGCATGTATATAACAAATTTTAAAAAACCTGGGGAACCTAATGAAATTCCTTTTTCTCAAGTAGAAGAAGGTCCAATTAATACTTTTACAATTCTTCTGCATGAATTGACACACGCTTGGATACGTAGAGATCAAGGTCTTTTAGACATTCTATTGAAAAAGACACGCAACTTTAAATCAAAAGATGATTTAGATGAAGTATTCATTTTACAAAAAGTGGAAGCCCCTTTTGCTAGAAAAATAAATACTTACATTGATGATGGTATAAGACCAGAATTATATTCCAAATGTAGTAGGCAAGGGATAAGATACCAATATTTTGGAGTAAAGCCATCTATTGATTATGTGCCATTAGGAACAGACGAATATGTAAATCTTTTTTTATCTAATAACCCTTACTACTTTTTTAAAAATGCAGAGTCAAATTACAAATATATAAAAAAATGAAAAAAATAGGGCTGTTTTTATTGATGCTATCTCAAATTTATATTTCTTTTTCGCAAGGACCAACTTATTATAACTTTACGGATTGCCCCGATACACTGTATTACACTAGTTGCAATTATGATAGTTTAATATCTGGCACAAAAACAAAGTTTGTGGTTAAGTACATTAACTGTTTCTATACCGCTATTAAAAAATACGTCGATATTGATAATATTAATTTACAGATGCTGGATACAAAAGTAAGAAATAGCAACAAAGCTCATTTTGTGCTTCAAACCAAAGAAGATAGCAGTGAAACAGAAATCATTATTGAGACAAAGATAGAAAAGCATACTGTTTATAATCCTAAATATTTAGAAGAAATTGCAAAAAATGAATGGCAGTTTAAAGAAGATGCTTTTGACGCTTTTGAGAAAATTATCATTGATAGCACCATTCATTATGGTAGAATATTAATTTCACCTAATTCTCAGTATGAATTTATTAAATCAATCAAATTGATAAATGCGAAAGATACCATAATTGTCCCTGATAGCTTAATAAATGATTTTGTATTTCCAAATTTTGTGAACCAATATGAAGGATTTTCTCCTATAAAAGCCTATTACAATAAAGAAAAACAGTATTTTGCTATTTATATATATTCTGATTTAGGAGAAGATAATTTATTGAATAGAGATAATCTTTTTTGCTTCCAAGAAAGAAGTTCATATTTAATAAAATTAATAATTGACATAAAAAATAGATATGTAGGTAGGTTGATTGTAAATAGTGATTATTTGACACGTTATGGCATATGCAATTGTCCAAATTTTTGGATTTTTTAACTCACACCTTACTTAGTCTTCCTACTGAAAAGCACTTTTAATCGCCATATTAGGTGTTATTCCACCAAGCAGTCAATAAGGCACAAAACTACTGCAAGCTCTGAAACCGCTATATCAAAAATATAGCGGTTTATTTTTTGAAAAAAGCGTATCTTTACACCAAAACCGAAGACAATGCACACAAAATTACCAACAATCCTATTGTTCTAAGTACCCGATGATATTTAGTTTATGTTAAAATCGGAAAAATTAATTTTCCATATATTGCCAATTTGTGCTAAACATTGATTTACTGCATAGAAAAGAGTATCTTTCTCTATATAAT
>JANMGN010000543.1:0-7622 GCA_031374645.1 Chitinophagales bacterium
TTTTAAGTTTTATGCTTCAAAGACCGATATTCAGTTAAATGTAGAAGAATGGAATTTTATTCTTTCAATTGCCAATGATTTTTTACCAAGGGCATTGAAAAATGAAGATGCCTTTTTGCATTTTTAGTCGTGCTTGGTATTCCCCATGAAACGTAGCACTCCGTCGTGCGAGTGCCTTATGACCTCCGACTTTATCGGAATGTACCACTTGCATACTCCGAAGCTACACTACCGCAAAACAACAAAGCCGCTATACCTTAAAAATATAGCGGTTTTACATTTAAAAAAAAGGTTTATATTTGCAAAAAAAAAAGAACTTGAAAATACAAAAGATACTGCCTTATAGGTGCGTAATAAGAATACCAACTCACGGCTTCGTAGATTGATTTTTCAAGGAGAACACCAAGCAGAGCAACAACAAATGGTCACTGATTTATTATGTTACGCCCAATCGTTTTACGATCAATAACAGATAAAAAAATCCGCACGTTTGCAAAGCGGTTGAGGCTTAGGCATCGTGCGGATTCGACATAGAGTGACTTACATTGGGACGGTCGTCATCTCTTAAAACTTGTTTTGGAAAATGTTCAGGATACTACAACTTGCCCGAAAGTCGGGAACAAGGGAGGCAAACGTTGGGACGATTTTTACCTCCTTGTATATCATTGTGCAAATATATGTGAAAAATAATAATATATGCAAATTTTTTGCATACAAATCTCAAAAGTAAGCATTATTTTATTTTTTACACCAAATTTAATTTGTTTGCAAAAAATACCAAACGGAGCTATATTTACAGTTTTAGCACAAAAAAGCCCTGTTTCCAATAAAGAAAACAAGGCTCAAATCTATCTATTTTCAACATTACTTTTAAAAACAATACGTATTTTCGTTCAACATCGTTTGAGCGACAAGGCGACGTTTTTTCTTAACATTCACAGGTGGATATTTCGTAAAACGCTTCAATCCCATTAAAAATGTTTTTACCAAATCGCCTTCTGCGAAAGAGCAAATTGCATCAGTCGCATTTTTAGAAATACGTGAAGTCGCATCATGGAAAAATACTTGCAACATCGCTTCATACACTTCTTGTGCGATTTTCTTATCTCTATCTCTAAGTTTCTCTACACGTAAAAGCATAGATTCTGCATTAAAAATATCAATAAAAATATCTGCCATATTCGTCAAAAGCTCTTGCTCTTCTTTGAGGTTTAACTTGCCATCCATTTGCATTTTTGCAGCACCGCCAGCAATCATCAAAGCTACTTTTTTGAAATCTTTAAGTGCATGTTTTTCTTCGCCATAAATACCTTCGGGACGCTCAAAACTCGGCATAGAAGTCAATTCTTTTTGTACCGCCCAAGCTGGATTTACGAGGTCAAATTTTCCTTTCATCGCACGTTTGAAAAGTTGGTCAATCATCAAAAGGCGATTGATTTCGTTTGTACCTTCAAAAATACGATTGATACGAGCATCTCTGTAAGCACGTGCCGCCGAATATTCTTCCGAATAACCAATACCACCGTGAATTTGCAGCGTTTCGTCCACCACATAATCCAAGGTTTCTGAACCAATAACTTTCAAAATAGAACATTCGATAGCGTATTCCTCAGCGGCTTCGAGCGTGGACTTTGCGAAATCCATACCTTCCTCTACATAAGCCGCTTTGGCATCTTGCAAAAGATTAGAGATACGGTACATTGAGCTGTCCGTAGCAAAAACACGAATCGCTTGCTCTGCTAATTTATACTGAATCGCTCCAAAAGTACCTATCGAAACATTAAATTGTTTGCGCTCATTGGCATATCTTACAGCGGATTCGATGCTGTTTTTAGAGCCGCCCGTACACAATACACACAACTTAAAACGACCAATATTCAGTACATTAAATGCTATCAAGTGTCCTTTTCCGATTTCTCCTAACACATTATCTACTGGAACTTTCACGTTTTCCATATAAATCTGACGTGTCGAAGATCCCTTAATACCCAATTTTGGTTCTTCTGCGCCCAATGTAAAACCAGGCATATCTCGCTCTACAATAAAACCTGTAAATTTTTCGCCTGCAATTTTTGCAAAAACAATAAATATATCAGCAAAACCAGCGTTTGTAATCCACATTTTTTGACCATTCAAAACATAATGTGTTCCATCTTCACTCAAATCAGCACGTGTTTTTGCCGCCAAAGCGTCAGAACCAGAACTTGGCTCTGTCAAACAATAAGATGCTTTGAGGTCGCCCGAAATCAAACGGGGCAAATATTCTTGTTTTTGAGCATCTGTTCCAAAATACAAAATCGGCAACATTCCAATACCCGTATGCGCTGCGAACGAAGTAGTGAATGAGCCAGCAGGACCAATAAGATCACAAATCAAGGTGTTTGTATTAGTGTCCATCTCCATACCGCCGTATTCGGCAGGCATGTGTGTACCGAGCAAACCCAAGTCAGCCATTTTTTTAAAAAGACTAACCGCAAGCCCGTCTTCTTGCTTTTCCAAACGCTCCCTGATAGGTATGATTTCTTGATTTAAAAAATCCAAAACCATCGTTTTGACCATTTGCTGTTCTTCGTTGATTTCCTCAGGAATGAAGGTATCTTCGGGCAAACTATCTTTTATTAAAAATTCTCCACCTTTGAGAACATCTGATTTTATTAAAGTTTCCATAGTCAAATAATAATATAAGTTTAAAAATAATAATTAGCGAATTTTCGCTACAAAGTTAAGCCTTATTTTTTAAAAAACAAATTTTTAGCGAAAATTCGCTAATATTTATTTTGCAAAAATAAATAAAATATCATTAAAAAATCAAATCTTTGTTAAAATTTGGCATTATAAATAAAAAAATTGTAAGTTTGCAGTATATTCTGATTTTAAGTTTTATTATATTAGATAATTTTAAGTAGGCTTATAGAAATAATCGACATTTTTTTAGCCAACTACTTAGTCGATAAAATAAATCTTGAAACCAATAATTTTCACAAAAACTATTTTCCAATGAAGAAAACAATTTTATTTATTTTTACACTTGTGCTAAGTAGCAATTTTCTTTTTGCCCAAGAAAATCCTGTAAAATGGAACTACAAAGCAGAGAAAATAAACGACAAAGAATATAAGCTAATCGTAGAAGCTGATATTCAAGATGGCTGGTTTGTATATTCCCAATTTTTAGAATCTGACGATGGACCTGTTCGTACTACATTTGATTTTTCTAAAAATAAAAATATAGAACTCGTAGGAAAAAATGAAGAATCAGGCGGCATCAAAAAAATACATGACGCTATATTTGACATGAATTTGATAAAATTTGCACACAAAGCAATTTTTACTCAAAAAATAAAATTGACAGGCGACATCGCCGAAATAAAAGGAACAGTAGAATATATGTGCTGCGATGATGGCATGTGTCTTCCTCCTCGACAAATTCCATTTTCAATAAAATTATAAAAAATACCCAATTGTGCTAAATGTACAGTTGGGTGTTTTTTTTGAAATGTTTTTTTATGTATGGCGTTTACGCTAAATTAATCAAAATTATTTCCTTTCGGTCAATTATTTATGCCTTTTTCTATAACGACGAAAATTATTGTCTAATTTTTAACACCTACCTGCAAAAAAAATAAAAAATTAGGACGAACTTTGCATTTTCTAAAAATTTCAAAAAATTTGCCTTTTATGCCAACCACAACTATCAATTACGACCAATATAAAAATGTACTGAACGCTGAAAAAAACGTAGGCGAAAATCTTTACCGCAAGCTCCTTTTACCTCGTATGATTGAGGAAAAAATGCTCATTTTACTACGCCAAAATAAGGTTAGTAAATGGTTTTCTGGCATTGGACAAGAGGCTATTTCGGTAGGCTGCGCTGCGGCATTGTTGCCTGACGAAATGATTTTTACCATGCACCGTAATCTTGGCGTTTTTACCACAAGGGAAATGCCTTTTGAGCGACTATTGTGTCAATGGGAAGGCAAAGAAAATGGCTACACAAAAGGTCGTGACCGTTCGTTTCATTTTGGCGCACCTGAACATCATATCGTAGGTATGATTTCGCATCTTGGGCCACAACTTTCCTTGGCAGCAGGTGTTGGTTTAGCGCATAAAATTGGCGGCGACGGACGAGTTTCTCTCGCTTTTACAGGCGAAGGAGCTACAAGTCAAGGCGAATTTCACGAAGCACTTAATGTCGCTTCGGTTTGGAATATCCCAACTATTTTCGTTATAGAAAACAACGGCTACGGACTTTCTACGACTACCAATGAGCAATATTGTTGTGAAAAACTCTCTGACCGTGGCTTAGGTTACGGTATGGAATCTTATACGATTGACGGAAATAATATTTTAGAAGTTTACGGAACTGTAAAACGTTTGGCAGAAGAAATGCGTGAAAATCCACGTCCTGTTTTACTCGAATGTGTGACATTCCGTATGCGTGGACATGAGGAAGCGTCTGGTACAAAATATGTTCCAAAAGAACTGATGGATGCTTGGGCTTTACGTGACCCTTTATCAAATTTCGAGCAATATTTACTTGCAGAAGGTGTTTTAAATGAAGAAAAAATTGCTTCTATACGGAAAGAATTTTCTAACTATATCAATGATAGTGTAAAAAAAGCAGAACAATATCCTGCTGTTTCGTCTGATGAAGCGACAGAATTGGCTGACCTTTATGCCCCTTTTGAGCAAAAAATAAGCGTTTCACAAGGCGAAACTAAAGAAATTCGCTTAATAGATGCCATTTCGGACGGATTGCGTGAAGCGATGCGCAAACACGACAAGTTGGTTTTGATGGGACAAGACATTGCAGAATATGGTGGCGTTTTTAAAATTACAGATGGTTTTGTAGCAGAATTTGGAAAAGATAGAGTTCGTAACACACCGCTTTGCGAAAGTGCAATTGTTGGTATTGGTTTGGGACTTAGCATGAGAGGATATAAGGCGATGGTCGAGATGCAATTTGCGGATTTTGTGACCTGCGGTTTTAACCAAATTATAAATAATTTGGCAAAATTACATTATCGTTGGGGACAAAATGCGGACGTTGTGGTACGTATGCCGACAGGCGGTACGACAGCGGCTGGACCTTTTCACTCACAAAGCAATGAGGCTTGGTTCACGCATACGCCAGGTTTAAAAGTTATTTATCCGAGTAATCCTTACGATGCAAAAGGTTTACTTTTGGCAAGTTTTGAAGACCCAAATCCTGTTTTATTTTTTGAACACAAGGCATTGTATCGTAGTGCTTTGGGCAATGTTCCCGAAGGTTACTATACAGTAGAAATTGGAAAAGCAAAAACTGTCCGTGAAGGCAATCAGTTGGCGATAATTACCTACGGAATGGGCGTGCATTGGGCAGAAAAAGTTTGTGCAGAAATGAATATTGATGCGAACATTATTGATTTGCGTACACTAATACCTTTGGATTATTCAGCGATTGATGAAGCTGTAAAAAAGACCAATCGTGTTTTGATTTTACACGAAGACACTCAGTTTGGTGGCATCGGAGCTGATATTTCGGCTTATATTTCAGAGCATTTATTTGAATATTTAGATGCGCCTGTGCTTCGTGCAGCAGGTTTGGATATTCCGATTCCTTTTGCAGCAGCAATTGAACGTGATGTTTTTATGCCAAATAAAAGATTAAAAGCGCAATTGGAGAAATTAATGGGCTATTGATTAATGAAAAATTAAAAATGTGCAATTAAAAATATCGGATTTTAAGAGATAATATTTGAGTATAGCGACCTAATGCTCTAATAAGTAGGCGTATAGAAATAATCGGTAATTTTTTGGCGTTGTAAAAATAACATAAGTAACTGACTAAAAGGAAGTTATGTTGTTATTTTTACAACGACTTCTTTTTTAAAAAATTTCAGTTATTTTAGCTCAACTACTTAAAACGTAATTTTTATCATTTTTTCGTAAAAAAACCATACCTTTGGCATTGAGAAAACAATTTGGGAAGGTTTTAACTAAATTAGAAATAAAAGTAGGTACTTTTATTTCTACATCCCTATTTATAAACATACTTATTTCTACTTATTATGGCTCGCAAACGGGGTTTTAATTTTTCGCTCGGTATAGATTGGAGCGATGAGCGTATTCCTAAAATTTCTGGCTCTTTATTGATTTTTGTGGCAGCTTACATGACGATTGCTTTCACTTCTTACCTTTTCACATGGTCAGAAGACATGAGTTTGGTGCAGCCGCCTACCTTGGATAATTTTTTGAGTAGCGAAGCAGAATACTCGAATTGGCTTGGGCGTTTGGGTGCTTTTGCCTCGCATTTGCTGATAGATTGGAGTTTTGGTTTACCCGCTTGTATCTTAATATACTTGGCGTTTGTATATGGTGCAGCTTATATCAAAGGAGATGGTACGGACTATTTGCGTATTCATCGCCGCTATATGTTGTTGCTTATGATTTTTTTATCCATTTTGTTTGCTTTTTTATTCCAAACTACTGACTTTAATTTTGGAGGTACTTTTGGAAAAGGTATTGCAGGTTGGATTATTGGTTTCGTAGGCAATATTGGTATGTTTTTGATTTTAGTTTTGTTGCTTTTCGGTCTTGTAACTTGGAATTTTAACCCAAATTACAATGAACTCACTTATGAACAGGCAAGAGAAGGAACAAAAGGTTGGTTTTCAGATTTTTGGAACCAGCGTTTCCGTAGCCGTCCTGTACCTACGGCTTCCCGTAGAACAAGGGCAAATACAATTTTAGATTCACTTGAAGAAGTCGAGCCTGCAATAGCAGTAGCGACAAGTTCCAAACCTTACAATTCGATAGATAGCATTGATGAAACGGCAAAAGAACTCAATCCGTTAGAAGACGCAACTGGGCAAAATGCAGAAGGCGTTTTAGACGAGAATGGTCAGTTGGCATTTAATATTAATGAGCGAGTAAATATGCCACGTGCAAAAGGTGGCGATACAACGCTTGAAATAGAAGAAAGTGTTCCTGATACGCAAGAAGAAGGAAATCCTGCTCCTTCGGTGGTTGGTGTACCAGCGGCGCCTCGTCCGCAACAACCTTTGGAGTATCAAGGTCCTTATGACCCTACGCTCGAACTTTCGCATTATGAGTTTCCTGTAACGATGTTGCTCGATGATTATTCTGACCAAAAAGTAGAGGTTGATAGAGCAGAATTGGAGCAAAATAAAGACCAAATTATAGCAACTTTGCTAAATTATAAAATAGAAATTGTAAAAATTCGTGCTACGATTGGCCCTACGGTTACACTTTACGAAATCGTTCCTGCGCCAGGTATTCGTATTTCCAAAATCAAAAGTTTGGAAGACGATATTGCATTGAGTTTGGCAGCTTTGGGTATTCGTATTATTGCTCCGATTCCTGGCCGTGGTACGATTGGTATAGAAGTTCCGAACAAAAACAAGCAAATGGTTTCGTTGCGAGAGGTTTTACAATCTGAAAAATTCAAGCGAAATGATATGGATTTGCCTATTGCACTTGGGAAAACTATCTCAAACGAAGTTTTTGTAGCAGATTTGACCAAAATGCCACACTTATTGATAGCTGGTGCTACTGGTCAAGGAAAATCGGTTGGTATCAATACGATTTTGATGTCTTTGTTGTATAAAAAACATCCTTCGCAA
>JANMGN010000546.1:0-1799 GCA_031374645.1 Chitinophagales bacterium
CACATTTTTCAAGCAAACGAGCCGAAGCGACATTGTTAGGGTCAATAATCGCTTCAATTGAGTGACAATTCATGTCATTAAAGGCAAAAAACGAAGTGAAGTAAGTCTTTTAAAAACTTCGGTGGTTTATGGAGCAAATGCTTCTGGTAAATCAAATTTAATAAAAGCAATTAATTTTGTTCAAAATGTATTGCAAAAAGGCTTGAAAAATACACTTACAGATAGTAAGCATTTTCGTTTAGATGCTAAAAATAGTAGTAAAATTAGCAAATTTGAGGTAGAATTTAAAATAAATCAAGTTTGTTATGCTTATGGTTTTGAAATTTTTTTAAAAGACAAAACCGTAAAGAATGAATGGCTATTTGTGATTAATAAAAACGATGATAAGCCTATTTTTGAACGTAAAGTATTAGAAAATGGTAAGTCAAATATTACAATTAGCCATAAATTCGATAGCGAAGGCGAAAAACGTTTTGATGTTTATAAAAAAGATGTCAAAGAAAGTCAGTTTTTCTTATCAGAAGTCAATGATAAAGACATTAAAGACATTAAAAACATCAGACCTTTTACAGATGCCTTTCATTGGCTGACCGAATCATTGGTTATTGTTTATCCTGATACAAAATATGGTGGGCTAAATTTTATTGGCGATAACAAAGAATTAGAAGAAGCATTTTGCAACTATCTCTCGCTTTTTAATACTGGAATTAGTGGTATAGAAACTATTGACTTAGATTTTGATAAGGAGTTTAAAAACCTACCTGAGCAACTTAAATTAGATATTATTAATGATTTGAGTAATGAATCTGAAAAAGAAAATACAGTAATGATTAGCATACAAGACCAACTTTATACGATTTACAAAAATACAGCATCTGAAATTAAAATTAAAAGTCTTCATGCAAAGCATCAATTGGCAAATAGTGATAATTTTGAATATTTTAAAATCAATGAAGAATCAGATGGCACACAACGCCTTTTTGATATTATTCCTATTTTGGCAACTCTAGGCAAAGAAAAAACTTTTATTATTGATGAACTTGACCGTAGCTTACATCCCGAATTGACTAAAAAAATCATAGAAGTATTTTTAAATAATTCAAAAGGTATTGAAAATCAATTGATTGTGTCTACGCATGAGTCAAGTCTTTTAGATTTGAGTTTTTTACGTCGTGATGAAATTTGGTTTGTAGAAAAAAACTTAAAAACGGGTGCTTCCTCTTTGTATTCTTTGGAACAATATAAACCTCGAAAGGACAAAGAAGTCCGAAAAGGATATTTACTTGGAAGATTCGGTGCTATTCCTTTTATTGCAGATGAACTCGAATTAGGTTGGTTAAACACTCAGAAAATAGAAGAACATGCCTAGAGAAAGAAAAGGAATTACGATTCGAAAATCTAGAATTAGTGAAGAAGCCCGTTTTATTGTTATTGCAAGCGAAGGGGCTGATACAGAGCGAATTTATTTTGAAGCATTGAGCAAAGAACTTACTGCGAATACAAAGTTAAAACCTGTTAGAATTGAATTTTTGGATAGGGGAAATCAAAAAGGAAAAAATCCGAAAGAAAAAGAACTTGCTCGTACCAAAAGCGGACATCAAGACGTGATAAAGCAATTAGATACTTATAAGAAAAAATATAATTTGACTGTAAAAGATGAGCTTTGGCTTGTTTTAGATAGAGATAAAAACAATAACCCTACTAAAAACATTTCTGATATTGTTACAAAAAGTAAGAAAAAAAAATATAATTTAGATATTAGTACTCCCAATTTTGAGTTTTGGTTTTTGTTTCATTTG
>JANMGN010000575.1:0-13043 GCA_031374645.1 Chitinophagales bacterium
AACTCAAAATTTTGTCACTTTGCACCACAGGTTCTTCGCAAACTGAAGGCTGAGCAGTTTCATAATCGCCTAATACAGAGCAATTGACCTCTTTCAAATTGACAATTGCTTTTTCAATCAACACTTTTCGGGAAAACTGAACAGCATTATCAATGCTATCTCGAAGCTCTTCCATATTGTTCGCTTTTGAAATTCCGATACTCGAACCCAAATCAGCAGGTTTTACAATTACTGGAAATCCTAACTTATTTTTAGACTGGTCTAAAATATTTTGAGCGTCATTTATCCAATTAGAAGAAAAAAAGTGCATAAAATCCACCATCGGTAAGCCAAGCGATTGATACATAATTTTCATCGCTATTTTATCCATTCCGATAGCCGAAGCGAGTACGTTACAGCCTGCGTAAGGAATATTCATGAGTTCAAAAAGCCCTTGAATAGCGCCATCTTCGCCATGCGCACCATGTAAAACTGGTAAAACAACGTCTATATTGCTCAAAAAGGTTTCTTTTCCGAAAAAACTCTTTACAGGATATTTATAAATTGCATTGTCATCGCTGTTTTCTGTTATCCAGATTTTATCGCATTGCGCAAGCAATTGTTCTGGTTTTTTATAATTTTCCAAATTCAACAATGCCTTTCCACTATACCACAAACCTTTTTTTGTGATATATATAGGTACGATTTCGTACTTATTCGTATCTGCCGCACTTGCTGTTTGTAGTGCTGAAATAACCGATATTTCATGTTCTGGCGATTTTCCACCAAAAATAATTGCTAATTTAATTTTCATTTTTTTATAAATTTCAGCCGCAAAGATAGGTTTTTTTTGAAAATAAAATAACAAAAATTAAAAAAGTCCCAATTGCTCACCGCCGCCTTTGCCGCTTATTTTGCGTTCGTGATTGAGCAACCATTCTTTCCGCCAAAGTCCGCCTGCGTAACCTGTCAAACTTCCATCTGAGCCGATTACTCTATGACAAGGCACAACTATTGCCAGTTTATTTTTTCCGTTGGTTGTCCCTACAGCTCGTATCGCTTTTTCGTCGCCCAAGCGACGGGACAATTCTAAATAACTAAGCGTAGTTCCATAAGGAATTTTTAATAAGCCTGACCAAACTTTTTGCTGAAAATCTGTACCGTTTTGCTCAAAATTGAACGTAAAACCAAGTAATTTACCTTCAAAATAAGCATTTAGTTCTTCCACACAACGCATAACTTCTTTTGGAAAAACACTTTCAAAATGTTTTTTTTCATTAATAAAATTAATAGCATTAACGGTATTTTCATCGCCAATAATTTCTACCGTTCCCAAAGGGCTATCTATATAATAGGCATTTGTCATTTTTTTTAATAGTTATTAAGTGGCGAAGTTACAACCATTTTTTCAACTGCTTAGAAAATTTTTTTTTAGAAATAAGAATTTTCAGAAAAATAACACTTGTTTTTTTGTAATACGCTGTAAAAAGCGTACTTTTGCGTTTAGGTAGTTGGACTAAAATAACATACTTATTTCTTAACACCTACTTATAATAGCCTTGCCTAATCAACCAAAATAAGCAATCAAGTGTGCAATTCGGGAGAATTGTTTTAAACTTAGCAAAAGATTTAGAAAATTATGAGTTTTATCACAGACATTTATGCGAGAGAAATATTAGATTCTCGTGGAAATCCTACCGTTGAGGTAGATGTTATTACTAAAAAAGGTACGATGGGTCGTGCTTCTGTACCTTCGGGAGCATCTACTGGTGCGCACGAAGCGGTAGAGCTTCGTGACGGCGATAAAAATCGTTACATGGGACGTGGCGTTAGTAAAGCCGTTGAAAATGTGAACGACCTTATTTCTGATGAACTTATCGGAATGAGTATTTTTGACCAACGTGACATAGATGCCGCAATGATTGCGCTCGATGGTACGCCGAACAAAAGTAAATTGGGCGCAAATGCTATCCTTGGTGTTTCTTTGGCAGTAGCAAAAGCGGCAGCGCAAGAGGCTCGTATGCCTTTGTATCGTTACCTTGGTGGTGTAAATGCACACGTTTTGCCTGTTCCGATGATGAACATCTTAAACGGTGGTTCTCATGCAGACAATAGTATTGATTTTCAAGAGTTTATGATAGTTCCTTTGGGTGCAGATACGTTTTCAGAAGCCTTGCGAATGGGTGTAGAAACGTTTCATCATTTGAAAAATGTATTGAAAAAAAGAGGTTACTCTACCAATGTAGGTGATGAAGGTGGTTTTGCACCAAATATAAAATCAAATGACGAGGCTATCGAAATCGTTTTGAAAGCAATTGAAGATGCTGGTTACAAACCTGGCGTTGATATGATGATTGCGATGGACGCTGCGGCTTCTGAGTTTTATGTAGAAAGCGAAGGTGTTTATCATTTCAAAAAATCTGATGGCAAAAAATTGACTTCTGATGAAATGGTGGATTATTGGACAACTTGGGCGAAAAAATACCCAATTTTCTCTATCGAAGATGGTCTTTACGAAGATGATTGGTCTGGTTGGGCAAAATTGACTAAAAAATTAGGCGCATCTACACAATTGGTTGGCGATGATTTATTTGTTACGAACACGGAGCGTTTGCAACGTGGTATTGATGAAGATATAGCAAACTCTATTTTGATAAAAGTGAACCAAATTGGTTCTTTGACAGAAACAATAGAGGCGGTGCAATTGGCAACTCGCAATGCTTACACAAGTATTATGAGCCACCGTTCGGGCGAAACAGAAGATACAACTATCGCTGATTTGGTAGTTGCTTTGAATTGTGGACAAATCAAAACGGGTTCGGCTTCTCGTACTGATCGTGTTGCAAAATACAATCAATTGCTACGCATCGAAGAAGAATTGGGCGAAAATGCTATCTATCCTGGTAGAGCGATGATGAAGTAAAACGACCTCATCTAAATCTTCTCCAAAGGAGAAGACTTTAATGTGCTAAAAATATAATTAATGGAAGTACATTAATAAAAAATACTACATATATTAAGTCAAAGTATTTAAAACACAGTACGTTTCATAAATGTACTGTGTTTTAAGTTTTTAACTAAAAAACCTTTGATAAAAGAACCAATTACGCACAATGTTTAAAGGAAATATATTAAAACCTATTTTGCAACATATTCCGAAATCTTTTCAGAATAAATATTACTTGACGTTGGCGTTGTTCGGCGTTTGGATGCTGCTTTTTGATAAACACGATTTTTGGACGCAAATACAATTGCAACGTTCGATGAGTAAGCTCAAAGAGGACAAAAAATTTTATGAGCAAAAAATCTTAGAAGCAAAAGGCGATCAAATAGATGTACAGCTAAATAAAGAAAAATATGCTCGTGAAAAATACTTTATGAGCCGTACTAACGAAGATGTTTTTATTATTGAAGAGAAGTAATGAAAAAAATTTAGTGAATAATGAAAAAAATTTAATGAATAATTTATAATGAATAATTACTAATCGTAACTACATGATAATCAAATAATTATAAAAATTAAAATTTTTAATTATTCATTTTTAATTATTCATTTTTAATTAAAAAAAAGCTATGTTTTCTATTTTCAGCGATGAGCATTACATGAAAAAAGCCTTAGAAGAAGCGCAATTGGCTTTTGAAGAAGGCGAAGTTCCCGTAGGTGCAATTGTAGTTTGCAATAATCAAATTATTGCAAAAGCACACAACCAAACGGAGCGTTTGCATGACGTAACGGCGCACGCAGAAATGATTGCCCTAAGTGCTGCCGCAGAATTTCTCGGAGCTAAATACCTGACAGACTGCACTTTATACGTAACACTCGAGCCTTGTGTGATGTGCGCAGGTGCATTGGCTTGGTCGCAAATCGGGAAAATCGTGTTTGGCGCAAGCGAAGAAAAAAGAGGTTTTATGAAGTTCGGACAAGGAATTTTGCATCCAAAAACAAAACTTATCTCAGGTGTTGCGCAAGAAGAATGTGCGGAGTTAATGAAGGTTTTTTTTCGGGAGAAAAGAGGTTGAGATTAAACAAAAAAATGCCCACAACCTTTACAGATTGTGAGCATTGCCCAAAGGCACTAACTGACCAGCATTCATTTCTGAAGTAATTTGCCTGTGTCGTTCAAAACATGGTTTAAAAGTACTGCTGTAACGGTTGCTTTTGGCAATTTACGAATATCTAAATAAAGTGTTTCAGAGAGAAAACACCAAGTAGTCTGAGAAAGCTCACAGAATACTAATCCTTTTATTGAATAACTATTTTTCGGGTAATAACTATTCCATTATTATTTTCTAATCTTACAAAATAAATGCCTTTTGGAATTTTATACAGCTCAATATTTACTTCATTTTTATCTGAAAATAATTGATAATGAATTGTTTGCCCTAGTTGGTTCATTAAACTAACACTTCCTGACGAAACTTCTTTTAGTATAATGTTAAGACTGTTTTGTGCTGGATTTGGAAAAAAAGTAACATCTTTTTGAAATAAATCATCTCTCACTGCCGTAACGCAAGGAGCAGATGTAGCACCTAAGCGATAGTTAGGAAATAAAGGAATTGTTGATGTCCATGTTGGTAATTTCAAACCTTGCTGTTGAAAATTACAAGATTTACCTTTCAGGTTCGGGGTATTAATTACGTGAATAACATCTGTTAAATGAGGAGCCAAATATATTTTTCCGTCAGGTGCTAACTGACATTCTAGAAAAATAGCGGCATTCAATGATTTATATCCATTGTAAACATCAATTAACTCTGCACTTTTCTCAATATCGTTTGCCCACATATCGTATTGATAAAGTTTTGTAAATCCCGAAGTCAAGTACAAAAATCGAGAGTTTGGAGAAAACGCAACGCCACAAAAAAGAGTATCTGGCAATTTCAGGATTTTGGGATTAAAAAAACGACCAGAACACCTATCGAAATCCATAATTTCCAAGACATTATTTGGATCTGCTCTAGCATATTTTGTTCCATCGGGAGAGAAAACAGCTTGTCCACTATAATCATAAAATGAAAAATTATAACCTATTTTTTGTATTTCTTTTTGTTCAATCCCGTCCTTAGAAAAAAGAATACTATGGTAAGCATTAGAGGCTTTTTTCGGAATAACTACCCACCAACTTTTTCCATCGCCATGCTTAACAGCATTCAACATTCCATCTGTAAGCGTATCACTGAATATTGTTTTATTTTTTGTGGTTACTACACCTTGTTTATTTATTTTCCCATCTATGACAGAATAGATTAAGGAGTTTTGATAATAAGCAAATTCATTTGAATATCCACTTCCTAATTGGAATAGGTAAGTCAAAGATGTATCTGAAGGATGTGGCAAAAATACGATAGAAGAATTAATCGGACTACCAAACTTACAATAGTTATCACTTTGTTTGCTTGGGTTTAATCCTCCTCCATTATCCATAATTTGGTTGGTATTATTCGCAATATAACAACCATTTGTATAGGCGATTAATGCTCCTTTATTGTTGGAAATAGAAGTATTGGCAACTCTAGTTTGCATCTCATTTTCTAAATAAGATACACCAACAGATTTATTTGTAAATTTTAGCCGTACACCTTCCTTTTTTGTATTATCTACTGTATTATACCCCATTATCCAATTAGCGTCATAAAGATTTTGAGCAATTAGATTACTTACATATAAGAGAAGAAGAATTAATGTTACTTGTACTTTTTTCATAATATATATGTAATACCCATATTAGTAAATAGCTGAACTACCTACCAATATGGGTATTGTTTACTTATTTTTGAATAATTATTTTTTTTATTTCTCTTTTTATACCCATTTTATCATTCAGGGTAAAAATATATACACCGTTCTGCAAGTCCGCAGTGTCAATTATGGTATGCGAATTAGAAATACTATAAGACTGAACTTTTTGACCTTGTAAATTAAACATTTCTAATGTGAGGTTTTCCTCTGATGTACTATTAGTATAGACATTGAGTTCGTAAGAGGCTGGATTAGGAACAATATCGAAATTATCTTTTAATTTTGATTGTTTACTTAACACAGGTACCTCATCTCCCTTTTCACATCCTATCTCCGTATGCTGAAATTCATAATTAATCAGTTCGCAGCTTGGTAAATATTGGCGAATGAGTGAAATTTCGTCACCACCTTCAGTGGTACATTGTGCTGAAATTAACCTGATAATATTTAATTGCTCATTGGTAAAGTCTGTGCCTTGAATAGCTTTCTCTATCAACAATTTATTAATTTGTTTTTGGTTTTCTTCATAAATTGTAGGTGTAAAAATCTTGTTATTTAAATCTAATAATTCTTTTAGTCTTGTTGTTCTATTATCTTTATCAGCTTCTCTAATTGAGTTCAGTTCATTAAGAACTACGCTCATCGCTTTTAAATGTTGCTTAAATACTTCTAATCCATTCGGAGTTTCAGAAATGTTTAAGTTTTGTAAAAATATACTTTCTTCTTGAATCTGACCAGTAAGTTTTTGGTAGATTAATTCATTATCTCCTATCTCCACATTTTCAAAAAGGGCATTTAGTCGAATAAAAGAGGCAAAAGAATAATATTTATAGCTTTCATAAAATTGGCTCATCAGAAGGCTACTTGTTAATAATGTAGGGTATAAAGTTAATTTAGAGTATAAGCCTTTTCTCATTTGCCAAATCTGAAGCGGACTTGCAGATTTTTCAAAATTTTCAGAGGCTATCATTTCGTCATAAAGTGTAATACTTATGTTTTCATTTTCTCCATGTGCTGGTTTATTTCCCAAGCATTCTTGTATTGGAGTTCCGTCATTATCAAACCAAAGTTTTCCAGCAGGATATCTTGTTTCTGGCATCCAAGGATTATTATCCGACTCTACTATAAAAAAGGATAGTGCAGGGTTTCCAATTGGTAACTCAGCGGCTAATCCAGTATATCCTGAAGCTGGCTTCCATTTATTATGCTTGTGTTCTTGTATCCCAATTACGCCGCCTACACCCAAGCCTGTTTTCCTTGCTCCCAAAAAATTGCAAGATAAATCGCTGTTGTCACAATTATTTATAAAATGCATACTATACTGGGCGGCATCATTCATTATATTATTATTATAAACTGACATAGGACAATTTAAAGCATGAATACCACAAAAGCATCCTTTAATATTATTTGAACTTAAATTTAACTCTCTACACATATTTGGATTAATGCCAAAACCTGTTGTCGAAGTACTAGTAATTTGATTACCCAAAAGTTCAGACTTCTCGCAGTTACGCAAAGATATCAAAGTATTCGACAAATTACCATCTGAATTTTGAACGGAATTATAATGTAAGAGTCCGTCATTGACATTAAGAAGCGAAATAGCTGATGCAGAATTAAAATTTTTAGAAATAACGATATCGTTATATGCGATTCTGCATCCAATATTTTTAAGATCAGAATTTACTTGGATAGCACCATCATTTTCAAAAGAGTTATTTCTAACAATTACCATATCAGGAGCGAATGAGTTATCGCATAATACTCCTCTAATATAGTTTTTGAAGTGACTACGATTAACTGACAAAGAGCTGTTAGAGCAATATATACCATATTTTAGGTTATCAAATGTAGGGTCAGTCAAGTTATTTTTCTCAAGTCCATAACAAAAAATTTGACTATCGTAAGCTGATATCCCAATACCAGTTGAAAAGCCTTTATATGTATCTTCTTCTAAAATGTTAATAAATCTACATTCATTTATCCATGCTATTGATTTATCTACAAAAACACCTAATCTAATATTTTTGATTGTATTTGGACTTTCTGCACCAGGTAAAATAGTGAACGTTGCAGCATTTGTGACAGTTATTGCAGCGTCTGCAATAGTACCATCGTTAAGTTTGGAGGAGGCAGTAAATATATTTTTTGAAAATACCTCTGGCATAACGTCATTTTGGTTGATAGAAATGGCTACTCTATTTCTGTCAAAAACGTTATTATCTAATAGAATAGCACTATATGTTTGGGGCTGTATAGAGGCTTCTGCGTCCTCTATACTACAATTTTTCATTGTTAGCCAACCTTGTTTTTCTACAATAATGCCATCCCATAGTTTTTCACAAGCAAATAGCTGACAATTAGTAAAAGCTAATTGCCCTTTACTTGTTACAGTAACTTTGACATTAGGGGCAAAATTTAGCATACAATCACTAAACGAAACTTGATCATCAATTATAATATCCGTGGTAATATCGTAATATTTTGAAACGGAATTAGAAGGAATGGGATTTGGAATTGGCTCATGCGGTAATTGTAAAAACTTTCCACAAAGGCTTGATTTTACAGAAGATGTTTTTCTATCTAACGTTCTACATTCTCTTGTTTGAGCAAACGTATAAGAACTTGATAAAAACAACATTAATATTACTAATAATGTTGTGTTGTGTTGTGTTGTGTAAACATAATAAATTTCGATTTTATGTTGTTAAATAATGTTACAAAGATATTGATTTTTTTTCAAATATCAAGATTTTTTTTATTTTTTTATAGTAAGAATGTCCGCTTAACTTGTAATATTTCAAAACATAAAAATTTTTCGAAATTTGTTTAAACCAACAAAAAAATGCCCATAGTCTTGTGAAACTATAAGCATTGCGTTAAATCAACATTCAATAAAAAAACAATTACTAAACCTTTGAACGTTATTTTTTATAAATATCTGATTATGAAGTATTTATAATTATAAATTATTCATTTACGGTAATAAAACTCTGTCTATCACGTGTACAATACCATTAACGGTTTGTACATCTGGGATTACCATATTTGCCGCTATTTTATTTCCTTTTCCTTGTACCGTCAAAACGCCATTCG
Source organism: Chitinophagales bacterium (assembly GCA_031374645.1). Lineage (GTDB taxonomy): Bacteria > Bacteroidota > Bacteroidia > Chitinophagales > Saprospiraceae > CANHEE01. The sequence goes on from JANMGN010000575.1 coordinate 8,819, forward strand.
TGTAAGCACCTATTGTGAGTGGTGTTGCGCCCAAAGGCACTACCTGACCAGCGTTCATTTCTGAAGTAAATTTTCCTGTATCGTTCAAAACGTGGTTTAAAAGTACCGCTGTCACGGTTGCTTTTGGTAACTTACGAATATCCGCAGGAACATTTAAAGGTACGCCCAAATCTATACCCAACTGTTTGAAAGCTGCATCTGTCGGAGCGAAAACCGTAAAAGATGGGCTTCCAGGAGAGGCGGTCAATGCGCCAGCAAGCTCTGCATAAATCACCGCTTCTACTAAAAATGACAATTCTGGACCAGCAAAAACTTTAGAATCTTTGAGTGCAATGGCAGATTGAACAATATCCACACCTGTCGCCAATAGCACTTTATCTATGACGTGAACTGTGCCATTTGCAGCTTTTACGTCGGTTGCCAATATTTTAGAACCATTGATAAATTTATCAGAACCACGTGTAATAAAACGACGGTTTGGTCCTAATGCTGAGGTAGATTTTCCGTTTGCAGCAATTCCTGAACCAGCCAAATTGCCGTTAGAAACATGGTATAAAAGCGTACTTGTCAAAAAAGAAGTATTCAACGCAGCCAAATCATCGCCTTTATTTAAGCCCAAACGAGCAAAAGCAGCGTTATTAGGAGCAAAAACCGTAAAATCGCCCGAAGGGTCGCCTGCATTTGGATTGGAAAGCACTACGGCTACACCACCTCTTACGGCAGCATCTTCAAGCGTACTGAAATCATTATTTGTTACTGCAATCGCTGCAATCGTAGGTAAAACATCTGCATCTTCTTTTTTGCAAGAAGTACCAAACAAAAGGGTTATGGCAAGCATTACCATCGCTATATTTTTATAATTAAACATTGTGTTATTTTTTTTAGTGAAAATTATTTTTAAATGAAAATGAAATGAAAATTAGAATGAGTAGATTAAAGCACCTGAAAAACCTGTTGATTTTCCTACGTTACGACCATTTAAGTATTGTGTAAATGCGCCCGAAATACCAAAACCTTTTACCAATGGTACAAAAACATTTACACCAAAACGGTTATAAGTAACGTCTGTTTCTGGAAAAACACCTTTGAAACCTTCGCCCAAAACATTTACGCCGCCTTGTGAAATTTGACCTGCATACCAAGCATCTACATAAAAGCGTGATGCACCATAACCTGTTTTTATTTCTCCGATAACTGCATTTGGAACGTCGCCTGTGCGTACGCTATATCCTGCCTGAGTGCTTGCAAAAAAGCCAGATTTACTACGAAATTGAGCAATTGCAAGCCCTGTAATGTTCGTAGCACGGTTTCCGATAGCTAAAATTGACTGTAAACCTTCCTCTACTTTGTAGCTTCCGAGTGGTGCTTTTACACCTGCCGCTACTATGAAATTGATTTTATTTTCGCCCATTTCCCAAGTATATGGGTTATATTTCAAAAATAAAGAGCCGTCTTGTACGCCTTTGCGCTCATTTTGGTAGCCTAATGCTTTGAGTGTGCCTTCGGTAGCGTTTCCTTTTGCAGTGATGTAGGGCAAACCTACGACCACATTGAATTTGTCGCTGATGCCGTAAGTACCAAAAAGGGAAGCACTTGTTACTTGTACCTCATTAAAAACAGGAACTACCTCAGAAGTAGCTGGGTGCAATAATACGGTACTGTATTTTTCAGAAGTGTAAGAAACAGCGACTGCGCCTTTTCCTTTTGGTGTCATAAATCCGCTAACAGGACTTTGTGCGATTGCCAAAAAAGGGAGGCAAAATAAAATTGTTGAAAGAAAAAAGTTGTTGTGACGCATTTTTTTAATTTTTAAATTAAACATGATTTTTTGTATTTTTAAGCTCAAATAAGATTGAGTGATTGGCAAATTTTGTTGCCTAAATGATTGTTAAAAAAACTAATTCCGTAAGCCTTACAACATCATTTACGAGCGTGCTTTATTCTTTGGTTTTTTTTAAATGAAAAAAAATGAAAATTTATAAAAAAATTATTTTAGCACCGACACCAAATAGTATTTTGTTTTAGCAAAAAAATATATTAATTAAAGTATAAAATTTTGTAAATACTTATTCGATAGCTTTATTGTTCTGCAAAAATAGCTTTTTCATTAAAAACAGAGTTGATTTTGCAGTAGTTTTGTCGTGAACAGGAGTTCCCGACGTACAAGGCTAAGTAGTTACAAAATTTTTTAATACTCATTAAAATTAAAAAAAGCGTAACATTCACTATTGTAAATGTTACGCTTTTTTTATGCTGACAATAAGAGGTTAAATTCATTTTCTATGATTTTTACATCCTCGTCATGTACCAATTTAGTTCTTTTTCCATTTTTTCATAATACACTCGGGCGTGAATATTTTTCTGGATACGATGAAAAGCTGTTTCACTTTTTACGATATAATCCAAGGCTTTGTGGTGCATACAACGGACAGCAACGTCGATTTTATCTTGCGAAGAAAGTATTACCACAGAAATATTAGGGTCGTAGGCTTTGATTTTATCCAATGTTTCGATGCCATTCATCGCTTGTTTGTCTATTCCGCTGAGGTGAAAATCTAAGACAATCATATATGGATTTTCATCTAAATGTGCCAAACATAGCTCGCCTGTGGCAAATGTTTTTACCTGATATTCGGTTTCATGTGCGAATTCTATCTCTAAGGCTTTTAGAAAAAGAGAATCGTCATCGACCAAAAATATTTTTATATTCTGTTCATTATTCATTAATAGGCGTTTTTAAAGTATGAAATTCTGTTTGGAGTTCTTCGCAAGATTGATTCAAAATGTGTTCAAGTTTTAGGATTAAATCGTGTATTTCTTCCATTTCGCCTTGTGTACTGGCATAATGTTGTACTTTTCGAGCCATTCCTTCAAAGTCAGAACTCATACCCATAATAGCAAAAGAGGGAATCATTTTGTGTGTAGCTGCATCTAATAATTGCCAATCTTTGTTGTGAAAACTTTCCTTCATGGAAGCGATAAGTCGTGGTGTTTGCTCCAAGTATAGCGCAATCATTTCCATCATCAAAGCGGGATTAGATTTGGTGCGTTTGGTAAGATATTCTAAATCAGTACAGCGTAATTTTTCAATTTCTTTTGCACTTTCTAATCTTTTGTTTTTTGCTTTTTGTTTTACCAGATTCATTATTTTGGTATATAACAAACGCTCATCGACAGGTTTGGCGATGTAGTCGTTCATACCGATTTTTCTACATTTTTCGACATCTACGGTGGTTACGTCGGCGGTCAATGCAACGATTGGAATATCTGATTTCATGACATTTCTGATGTATTCGGTGGCTTCAAAACCGTTCATTTCGGGCATTTGTAAGTCCATCAATACAATATCGAAAGGTTTATCTATGCCAAAAGGATCTATTTTGCTCAGTTTTTCGATGGCTATTTTTCCATTTGATGCTATTTCTTGCTCAAAACCGAAATCATCGAGTAGCGTTTTCATCAAAAGTTGATTGAGTGCCATATCTTCTACGACCAATACTTTTATATTTTTTTTACTGGCATCAAAAGCGATTTCTTCCATTTCTAAAGCGACATTTTGGTTCGTTTTTTCAAAATCTAATACAAAACTAAACGCAGAACCTACATTTTCGGTACTTTTGACTTGTATTGTGCCGCTTTGTCCTTCTATCAATTGTTTTACGATAGCAAGCCCAAGTCCTGTGCCGCCATAAATACGAGATGTTCCGCTGGAGGCTTGTTGAAAATTTTCAAATATTTTTTCCATTTTTTCGGCGATAATTCCTATGCCCGTATCTGTGACAGAAAACTCAATGCTCACACTTTCGTTGTCTTCTCGAATAAGCTGTACGCTGACAGTTATGACGCCTTCGTTTGTAAATTTGACGGCATTACTTACCAAATTTAAGATGATTTGGTGCAGACGAACAGAATCTCCGAGTAGTAACGAAGGGATTTTTTCGTCATATTTTTTGATAAATAAAAGATTTTTTTCTTGTATTTTGCCCTCAAACAAATGTAACATAGCGGCAATAGATGTTGCCATTCTGAAAGGTGCTTTTTCAAAACTCATTTTTCCAGCATCTACTTTTGCCAAATCAAGAATGTCATTGATAAGTACAATCAGTGCGTCGCCACTCACTTTTATAGCATTCAAATATTCCTTTTGCTTCATGGAAAGTTCCGTTTTCAAGACCACTTTCGTAAATCCAATGATGGCGTTCATGGGCGTTCGGATTTCGTGGCT
>JANMGN010000577.1:0-19188 GCA_031374645.1 Chitinophagales bacterium
TCGCCTTCTCGACTAAAAACCTGTGTTTTGTCCGAAAGTAGTTTGCCACCTCTTCTGTACGTCCCGACTTTTGTTGCCATGTTGTAATTGAGCGTTTTCCAAGCATACAAAGTCTGTTGTCCGCTTTTCAAAATCACATCATCTTTAGAATATAAATCTGCAATTTTTGTTGAGCCATCATAAATCAAAGAATCCGAAAAGCAACTTATCGAATCGCCTTGCTGAATTACGACATGACCGTAAGCACGCATTTTCGTGCGATTTTCTATCAAAGCCGAGTCGCAATACATAAAAATACTATCTTGATGCAGCCAAACATTTCCAATCAATTTTTGTGTAATGATACCATTTTGGGAAATATATTCTAAGGAATTAGATTTATCGACCTGAATAATGTCTTTTTGCGCTTGTGGAACAGTCGTATTTGCTTGTGCAGGAGTGGGCAAAGGATATTGTGCTTGTACTTTTACGGCACAAAATAAAAAAATAAGGAAAAAATATTTTTGCATAAAATTTGGAACTTCTATTTCTAAATTATTTAAACGTATAAAATACTGTTTTAGATACGCAAGGTAGTAAAATTTTGGAAAAACGTAAAAAAATTATTTTTACAAGAATAAACGTTTCACAAAAATAAATATACCTTTGCAATAAGCATTTTCAAAAAAATATAAAATAATGAAAGGACCAGCAATATTTTTAGCTCAATTTATGGGCGACGAAGCACCATTTAATACACTCGAAGGCATTTGTGCTTGGGTAGCGAATTTGGGTTACAAAGCTGTGCAAATTCCTACTTGGGACGCTCGACTTATCGACCTTCAAAAAGCAGCAGAAAGCAAAACTTATTGCGACGATTTGAAAGGAAAAATCGCTTCTTTTGGCTTAGAAATCAGTGAGTTATCTACACATTTGCAAGGGCAACTCGTGGCTGTAAATCCTGCTTATGATACGATGTTTGATGCTTTTGCACCTGATAATGTAAAAGGCAAACCAGCCGAACGCCAACTTTGGGCAGTACAGCAGCTCAAATGGGCAGCAAAAGCAAGTCAAAATTTGGGACTTCGAGCGCATGCGACTTTTTCGGGTTCTCTTTTGTGGCATACGGTATATCCTTGGCCTCAAAGACCAAAGGGGTTGGTAGAGCAAGGTTTCGCAGAATTAGCGAACCGATGGTTACCTATTTTAGATACTTTTGATGAATGTGATGTGGACGTTTGCTATGAAATCCACCCAGGAGAGGACTTGCACGATGGCGCTACATTCGATAGATTTATAGATGCTGTCGATGGACATTCTCGTGCAAATATCCTTTTTGATCCAAGTCATTTTGTGTTGCAACAGCTTGATTATTTGCAATTTATAGATATTTACCATTATTATATAAAAATGTTTCATGTAAAAGACGCAGAGTTTCGTCCGAATGGAAAAAGCGGTGTTTATGGTGGTTATCAAGATTGGATAGATCGACCTGGGCGTTTCCGTAGCACAGGCGATGGGCAAGTAGATTTTAAAGGTATTTTCTCTAAATTTGCGCAATATGGCTACTCAGGCTGGGCAGTTTTGGAGTGGGAATGTTGCCTCAAAGCACCCGAGCAAGGCGCAAAAGAAGGCGCACCTTTTATTGCTTCTCACATCATACAAACTACTACAAAAACTTTTGATGATTTTGCTGGCGGAAATGCTAATGAAGCGACTAATCGTAAGATTTTGGGGATTTAATAATGCAAGTATTTATTGATGAGAAACCGAGTAAAATCTAAAAATTGCGCAAATTGCGAGGCTGATTTGACGCAAAGTAGCAATAATTTTTGTGGCAATTGTGGACAAGAAAACCACACTTATAGGCTGCCAATGTCTTATTTTGTGAAAGATTTGGTAGAAACATTTACCAATTTTGATACTAAAACTATTACAACTTTACGAGATTTACTGTTGTCACCAGGTTTGCTGACCAAAAATTTTAATGATAACAAACGGGCGAGGTATGTACCGCCTGTGCGATTGTATTTGGTAACGAGTGCCATTTTCTTCTTTTTATTTCACTGGGTATATCAAGAAGATTTTACGAAACAAGGCAAGCAAATACAAACTGAAATTTTGAAAGGTAACGGACAGGGGCAAGTATCTTTGTTCACAACTACTCGTTTTACTGGCACGCAGTTTAATAAATTGGTGGAGATGAAAGACCCTACGATTGCGCAAATTGATAGCTTTTGTAGAAGCGAAAATATGCAAACAGATTTCATTAATTTGCGTATGCTCAAAGGTATTGCAGATTTTAGAAACGGAAAATTAAACCCAGAAGTTATTGAGCAAAAAATGGTGGAACTTTTTTCTTATTCTTTGTTTTTCTGTATGCCGTTTTTTGCTATTTTACTTTACTTTTTGCAATCCCGAAAAGATTATTTTTTTAGTGAGCATGTTGTTTTTACGCTGCATTTTCATACTTTATTATTTATTATTTTTGGTGCAATTGTGCTGATTAAAAAATATCTTTTGCCTTTCAATAATATTCTTTCTTTGCTCGTGATACTATTTGTATTGGCTCAATCTATACGTATCGTATATGAGCAAAAATGGGCGATTACAATTTTTAAAACACTGATTATCACTATTATATATAGTTTACTATTGTTTACAGGATTGATATTTTCAATGGTTGGTGTATTTTTGTAATTAAAATCCTCTATAAATTCGTAGTTAAAAAAAGGAATTCGTGTAATTTACTTTGCCGAACTAACGTTTCGTTAATTAGAGAATAATTGAAACTAAACGACCAATTTATGTTTTTTTAAAAACTTAGCCCCTGTACGTAGGGAACTCTATTCATGACAAAACTATTGCAAAACTTAGCTGATTTAGATAAAATACTCAGGTTTCGCAAAACAAAAAGCTATCGGCTAAGTTTATAAAAATTAAGTACCTTTATCTAAAATTTGTTACAAACTAATACATATCGTCATCGAATAGCCTTATTTTTATTGGGCTTATTCTGTTTTGTGTTTACAACACAGGCGGTACACGTTTTGCTACATCATCACGAGGCACATGAGAAAATTTGTAGTGATAAATGTGACAGAAGCAAAGCGCATCTCCACGAAACCAAGTACGAAATAAAGCATTGTAATCTTTGTGATTTTACTTTTCACGTTGCAGAACTTTCTGATGGTCAGTGGTTTACGCTTTTTAATAAAGTTTCCACATATTTTTTTTGTTGTACATTTCATAAAGTATTTCTGAGCGCAGAACTTTATGTTATCCATTCTCGTGGCCCGCCAGAGGCTATTTACTAAAATTATACCATCATATTTTCATCTTTTTTGACACAACGAGCGTTCTTGGTGTCAAAATTTCGTACGTGCTAACTCTTGTTATCATCGTGCAACTACTATTTTTAATAACTTATAAACCATTTTTATTATGAAAAATATATTTTTAAAATTTGCTTTTGGCTTTTTAGCCTTAGCCACACTAACAGTAACATCTTGTAAGCCTGACCCTATCGTGGACAACGAAGAGGAGGTCATTACCAAATTGACTTTGACACTCAAAGATGCTGCGGGTAAAACAAATACTTTTTCTTGGAATGACCCCGATGGTGCAAATGGCGTGCAAAAACCAACAATTGACAACATAAATCTCGTAGTAAATACGACTTATACCGCTACCATAAAGTTAGAAAATGGAACAGTGACACCTACTACAAACATTACAGATGAGGTACAAAAAGAAAGCAACGACCATTTGTTTGTTTACACTTCTGATAAAAGTAATGTGACCGTAGAAATCACGGATAAAGATGCGAATGGAAAACCGCTTGGAATTGCTACCAAAGTGACAACAAAAGCAGCTGGCGATGGCAAACTTCGTATCGTTTTGAAGCATCTACCAACGGACAAAAGTAATGCTACAAATCCTGGCGGTGCAACGGATATTGATGTGGAGTTCCCTGTGAGTGTGAAGTAAAAAAGTAAAAGCCCAAACATCTTGACAATGTTTGGGCTTTTTTTATTTTAAAAAGTGTATTTCATACGTACTTGCGCATCTCTACCAATCTCGTCAGCGAAGTAACGGAAGCGATTGAGGTAATCTCGATAGGCTTTGTTTCCCATATTTTTAACAGAAAAACTGAGCGTCAAAGGATTTTTAAATAAGGAAACACTCGTCCCGATTTCTGCTCCAAATAATACATAACCGTTAGGAGATACGGCATAATCTTGATTTTCGGGTATCCTATTTTGGCGTAAAACAATATTGTTATTAATGCCCAAAAAGGTGTTTTTAAAATTATTTTTAGCTTTAAAAAAATATTTTATACCTTGTTGAAATCTATCCGAAGGCATCAAAATCAACCATTTTGCTTTGCTCAAATTCCATGCTCTGAGCAGCGAGCCTTTGCTTTCTAATGTCAAATTATGCAGTGCATTCCACTCTATATTCCAGTCCATTCCTGTCAAACGGGTATCAGCTTGTTTGAAATCAAAGGCAGGAAATGCTCCTCGAATAGTCTGTACAGCTATAGTATCTGGTTTTAAATAAACATAATTTTTTATGAAATTGACGTATAAATCAACCTGTATTTTGAGATTTTCTTTTTCATAAATTGTTGATAATGAGTTGTTTACGCTTCTTTCATTTTTTAATTCGGGATTGCCACGCTCAAAACTTGCTGTGCCGTGATGTACACCCAAACTAAACAATTCATTGACGGACGGCGCACGCCATGCCGAGCCAAGGTTATACGAAAACCTCAAATCTTCGGTCACTTTATATATACCGCCCAATTGCCCTGCAAAACTTTGATAACGGAATTGTTGTAGCGGACTATTCTCGCCTGCGCTAGTGTTACGAACACGAGTATTTAGCCAACGATAATCGTAACGAATACCGCCTTCTACGGTTATTTTAGAATTTTGAGTATGCCATCTTTCTGTTAAAAACACTGCACCATTCATATTGACATAGTTCGGAATTAAACCGCCTTTTTCTGTCGTATTTTTTTGGTAAGTGTATTCCACACCGCCTTTTCCATGAATATTGTCTTTTATATGATGGTTAAAAGTGCTATTGACAGCAGCCGAAAAAAGAGAAAATAACAGATTGGGTTTATCCAAAGTTTCGGACAAAGTTCCGAATAATCGGTGCGCATCAAACTCTCCTCTACGGTTATTTTGGATGCTCAATTGTGTTACAAGTTGTTGATTGTCAGCAATTTGTAAGGAGTTTTTATATTTTAATAAATTATGTGAAATCTGCTGTACAGGTCGCCCAATTTGATAAGTAAAATCTACTCTGGGCAAAGGTTCTTTTTGCGTAAATGCTTCTTTTAAATCGGCTAAATTTCCAATATGCGCACCTTTGAAAATCCCAATATCACTGCTAAAATGACTGAAAAATAAGTTATTGGTCATTTTATTACCACGATGTTCGATGGTAGCGGAGTAATTTTTTTCTTCGATACCTGTATTTGCCAAATAATAATTTGGAGTACGGAGATTGCCCGCTTTTTTGAGAGAACCCTGCAAACGCCAAGAAAATTTGCGTTTATCGTCCATCGAAAAACCGTCCGTGTGACAGAAAAAACAGCCGTCGAGTGTTGCTGCCACTACGCCACTGCGTCCATTACTAAATCCTGCCAAATTAAATTCGCCACCAATGCCTTCTTTTTTTCGCAATGCTCGTGGCTCTAACAACACAATACCACCTATCGCATCAGCACCATAAATGACGCTTGCTGCACCTTTCACAACACTGATTTTGTCTGCGGTAAATGGGTCGATTTCGGGTGCATGGTCTAAGCCCCATTGCTGCCCTTCTTGTCGTACACCGTTGTTAAAAATCAAAATTCTATTGGAGTGCATCCCTTGAATGACTGGTTTTGCTACCGTTGCACCTGTATTTAGCGTAGTTACGCCTGCTATACTTTTTAGGGCATCACCCAAGGACTGACCTCGGGTAGCATCTAAGGCAGTACCTTCTAATGTTGCACTCGATTGCGTTGTTTTGGCAGTAATGGCTTGAACAGTTACGCTCACTTCTTTCAAAAGTTTATTGTCATGATGCAATTCGATGTTGATAATCGCACCTTCGTTGCTAACATTTATAAGCCGTGTTTCGTGTAAACATTCGATATGACTTATTTCTAACGTGTATGTTCCATTACAAATATTATCAAAGTGGTAGTTGCCTTTTTCGTCGGTTAAAACACTTTTTTGTAGCTCTTTTAGCTGTATTTGAGCAAATAAAACGGGTTTTTTATTTTCAAATTCTGTGATTTTTCCTTCGATATGATGCGTACAATTTTGAGCATAACTAATTGAACAACAAATAATTAGATAAAATAAAAGTATTCCTTTTTGAAATATGTAGCGCATAAGCAATGAAAAAATTAAAAGACAGAAATACCAAGTGGAACAATGTTGATAAGTTATCTACTTATCAACATTTAAGCCCATTTAAGCCTTTTGTTAATTGGCTAATAATTGATTTTTTTGGGTTCATCCATGATTTTGGCGGAATAAATTATTTGTACTCTATAAACCCGTGAGGTATTGAAGACCTCACGGGTTTTAACTTGGATGTTCCGCCAAAATCGTGGATGAACCATTTTTTTTCACTAAAAGTTAATAGTGCAGTGCAAAATTACGCTTTTATCTTATTTATTTATTTATTTAGCAATAAATCAAACGTTTTTTATCCATCAATTCAGCATCACATCGCCACTAAAATCTCTAACCTTACCATTCGTCATTTCGATTTTTATGCTATAAATATAAACGCCTTGTTGCGCTTGTTTATTTTTATATGTACCATTCCAACCAAAATTTGGGTCGTTTGGTGGGAAGTTTTTTTCATTAAAAACTTGATTGCCCCAACGGTCAAAAATCGAATAATTTAAGATTTTGGCTAAACCTTTTAATTTTACAGGTTTTTTGCTAATTTTTTACAAACTTTTGATTTATTTGGCCTTTTTCGGAACTCAAACGAAGGATATAAATTCCGTTGGGTAAATCAGAAATATCTATTTCTTTTTGAGCTGCTGCGATTGTGCTTTTCAAAATCATTTTCCCTTGCAAATCAATAATTTGTGCCAGATATTCCGCCTGATTATCGGTTTCAATGGTCAATTGATGCGAGGTCGGATTAGGATAAATTTTGAAAGAATTTTCGTCTAAAATATCATTTGACGAAACGGTCAAAGAATATTGCTTAAAAAAACGCCAAATTTCGTCTGATGCTTTGAAATCTTGGCAAGTAACACCTATCGGAATAGCTGCGCCAGGCCAAGTATGTCCGCCACCTTCTACCTTGAAATGCTCGATGGTTGCACCATCTTTTCCGCCTGTCCATACGAAACGTTTTGCAGTCGCATTGTCCGTAGTATTGGTATTTGCAACATCAGTTATGGTCGGTATTGGGTTACATTTATTAAATTTTACCCAGTAATTTAGCACACTATCTATACTCAAAAAAGTCAATGCGCCTGTCATTCCGTTGTAAGGAACAGTGCCGTCGGCTGTACCGTGAATTTCCATAATGGGCGTTGGGCGAACAGGCTTACAAGTTTTTGACATACTCTCTGTAAACGAACCCGTAACGGAAGCTACCGCTGCAAAACGAGAAGAATTACAAGCTAAATTATAGCTCATAAAACCTCCGTTCGACATTCCACAAGAGTAAATTCGTTTCGCATCTATTTTATAAGCAGCTGATATTGTGTCGATTAGCATATTTGTAAATCCTAAATCGTCAATAGATGAAGGAAAAAAACCAACATTGAAAAAAGTTTGGCTCGTAGGTCCGCCGACTGTTCCTTGTGGCAAACAAATGATAAAACCTTCCTTATTGGAAAGCGGACGGAAGTCGCCATAAAACTCTTGTTGCTGATTATTGGAGGTGAATCCATGAAAATTAAACAGTAAGGGAACGCTTTTTGAGCCGTTGTAACTCGCAGGAATATACAAACGATATTGTCGGGTCAGACCACCATGCGAAATGGTTTTGTCTATCGTTTTTTGTGCAAATAAATGGCTTACGAAAAGCATCAAAAAAGTAATGTAAAAGGAAATTTTTAATTTTGACATTTTTTATTTTTTTTATCAACAAAGATAATCAACTTTTGCTTAATTCAATAGCACATCACCGCTAAAATCTCGAATTTTACCATTCGCCATTTCGATTTTATGCTGTAACGTAAAAACTTAGCGGGTAGGTAAAACGTACTTTAGTCCGTTGCAAATAAAGATTATAATAGTATAAAATAGCAATATTTCGTAGATTACCACAGGCTAAAGTCCATGTTATCTAAGCTGTTACCTAATTTTTTGAATCAGATTTAGTGAATGGTTCTAAATTGATTATAAACAAGTTTTTTTCATTTGATGAAAAAAAGCTATGATGAAAAATAAATTATCAAAAAATAAATTTTCCATACAACGTTTTTTAACTTTGTTTCGTCTTACTTACAAAATCACTCACTAAAACAGTTACTTATGAAAAAAACAATTATCACAATTATTACGAGCTTTTTCTTTCTTTCTTTTTTAAATGCGCAAGAAACACTAAGCACTCGCAAAGAACGCCGAGAAGTAAGGTGGAAAGAAGAGCAAGTTTTTAGTGCCAAATCACTTGGTGTAAGCCTTCAAAATCAGCAAAATACGGTCGTTTCTCCTTTGATTTATTCAGGTATAGGGCTTACGCTTAGCGGCGAACGACAGCGTTTTTTAGCCAATACACTAAAAATAGGTAGCCGTCGCATACAATATAATATGTTGTCGGCTGAGAATAGTCCGAACAAAACGCACTCCGCAGCTGCACAATTTGGTTTTGATTATTTGAAACAACTCAAAAATAAAAAGCAATTTTGGATCGGCGGAAATGTGCAAATAAACAGTAATATTCGTTTTTATTCCCATTTGGGCAATAATGCTTTTCAGTACGAAATTTTCCCTACCATTGGTATTTCTTCTGTGTATAAGACTGATTTTCAGTTGTTTGGAAAAAAAATTGCTCTTGATGCAAGTTTAAAATTACCAATTATAGGCGCATTAATGGCTGCTCCAAAATATACAACGAGTTTTGATGAGCTGAAAATAAAAGTTGTTCCGTTGGGTAAAATGGTCAATCCTCAAACGTCTGTTTTTATAAATTTACCAGCCAACAAACGTTTCCCAAATCGTCAGCATCGCATTGGCTACGAATGGAATATGAATAGTTTTGGACGAGGCAATGACCGACGTATGACCATGGCAACACATACTTTGTGTTTCATAGCTACACTCAATAAAATAAAATAAAATAAAAATCATCATTAAATTTTTTGGGTTTAGTAACGTGTAAATAATAAGTTGTAGATTTATAGTTAGGATATTAGAAGATAGACGAGCTAAATTAGAAGGTCAATGCAGCGCATTGGGCTGAAAATTTAGAGAAGTATAGCTTTTAATAGGCAAGCATAAGTTATTATTTACCGTTACTTATCGCCTATAATCAACTCAAAAAATCCTGCCGTCAGGTGAGGATTTAGGTGGGGCTAAATATTTATAAAATGAAAAAAATATTTCAATATAGTATTATTTTACTTGGTTTTTTAGCTTTTTCTTCTTGCGAAAAAGCATTGATAGATAGCGAACCAGCTACGACAAACGCAGCGATTTTTGAACAAATTTGGAAATTTGCGGACGAAAAATATTCTTTTTTTGAATACAAAAACGTTGATTGGGCGGCAATGAAAACTAAATATCAGAGCCGTGTCAGTGAAAATATGAGCCAAGAGGAATTTTTGAAAGTTTGTGATGAGCTTTTAGACAATCTCAAAGATGGTCACGTAAATATAAAAACCAATTTTGATAGAACCCGAAATTGGAGTTTTGTTTTGGATTATCCTGTGAATTTTGATAAAAAACTTATAGAGCGAAATTATTACAAAGACAAGGAAAAATTCGTTGGTCCATTTGAATATTTTGACTTCGGAAACGTAGCCTACGTCTATTATAGTGCTTTTGGCGATGATTTTTCAAAAGAAAATTTAGATTATATCATAGCGCAAGCACAAGGCAAAAAAGGAATTATCATTGATATTCGGGATAATCTTGGCGGTGCAGCGAGCAATGTCAATCTTATTGCAGAACGTTTTTGTAAAGAAAGAGTAAAATTGGGCGAAAGTTGGAGAAAATCAGGCGCAGGACACAACGATTTTGTAAAATCTGCACTATACTTAGATCCCAACGAAGAAGTAACTCGCTTTTTAGATAAGCCAGTTGTTGTTTTGACCAATCGCCAAAGTTACAGTGCCGCAACCTTTTTCCCGTTCACGATGAAGGCTTTGCCTAATGTTACTTTGATAGGCGATACATCAGGCGGCGGCGGCGGAGTACCTGCATTTACAGAACTTTCAAATGGTTGGATATTGCGTGTTTCTTCTACACAAACCTTTGATAGTAAGGGTTTTAATATAGAAAATGGTGTTCTGCCAACTATAAAAATTGACCTTGATCCAGCGCAAGCACTCGTAGGAAAAGACGCTATTTTGGAACGTGCTTTGAAGTTTATAAGGGATTAAACTTTTGTAAAAGTTTTACAATAAAGGCAAAAAATACCACAACGTTTTTACGTTGTGGTATTTTTTTTACTCCATTTTAAAACACGCACACCTATCGAATAACCATACGGTTTTCCTTTGGCATTTTTATAAATACAGATTTTATTGCAAAAAAACAAGGCTCATATTGGGTTTTAAGTTGTTGTTCACATTACTACGCCCAAACAGAGTTTAATCGCTACAATTTATTAGGAAAAATACAATTTTATTTGCTTTTTGTTCCAAAATTTCTAAAAAATAGTATTTTTTATTGCACATTGTACCAGCCAAACTCTGTTTGGCTGAGCAACTTGAAATCCATTATGAGCAATGAATTATACCTAATATAGTTGATTTTTTATAAAAATAAAACATTAGGCAAAGCAATAATTTAAAATAAAATATCAATACATTCTTGAAAATAAAAACTAAGTTGCAACCATTTTCAACATCCCTTTGTCTTTAATAAAAGTTAATAAATTTTTTAATTTATAGTGATATAATTATGCCATACTTAGACGAGTATTCAGGAAGCTGGCCTCCTTACAAGCCAGACATTTATTGAGGCGAACGACCTTCGGTCCCTCTACGGCAATGATAAATACTGCCGTCAATTTAGGTTTAAAAGGTACAATTGATAAACTCTTTGCTGCCTTGCCTACACCTGCTCCGCCTGTCAAATCTATTCCTGACGGCACAGGTAGCAACTCTCTCAATGACCCTGGCGCAAAATATGGGGAAACCTGGGTTAATGCCGTTCCGTTTCCTAACATCAGCCCTCCAATGCTTCGCAATAGGGTGCTTCGTGCAAGGAGTAAATCGCTTTATTCTTGGACTATTTTGCAAATGCACTACTCCGAAGTTTCTATCCAAGAGAAATTGTCCTTGTTTTGGCACAATCATTTTGTAGTGGCAGACGGCACAATTGCTCATAGAGAGTATTTGTACTATGCGCTTTTACGCAGTTTTTCTACTGGTAATTTTAAAGCCTTGACCAAAGAAATAACCACAGATACTGGTATGTTATTGTACCTCAGTGGTGCAGAAAACACCAATGTTGCACCCAATGAGAATTATTCAAGGGAATTTTATTGGAATTATTTACCGTAGGAAAGGGAAAATTGGTAGGCCCAGGAGATTACACCAATTTTACGGAAGCAGATGTCATTGCAATGGCAAAAGTGCTTACGGGTTGGCAAGTACCTGCAATTTCCAGTACAACTACCTTGACTGCGCAATTTGCTGCCAATAGACATTCTACGGGCAACAAAAAATTGTCTGCTCGTTTCAATAATGCTGAGATTAAGGCAAACGACAAACAAGAGTATAAAGATATGATTGATGTGATTTTAAGCAAGAGGAGTGCGCTCGTTTTATCACGAGAAAACTCTATCGTTGGTTTGTACATCATGAAATCACGGCAGACATAGAAAAAAATATCATCGTACCGTTGGCAACTATTTTGAAAAACAATGATTACGAGATTGTACCTGCATTGAAAGTGCTTTTAAAATCAGAACACTTTTTTCAAGCAACGGCTTGTATGATAAAAAGCCCGATTGATTTAATCACGTCCGCTTCAAGAGGTTTAGGCATCAATCCACCCAAAGGAGATGTAGGTAAAGAATATGACCATGCTTATAATTTTTATGCTATGAGTTCGGATTTGGAGCAAGCCATTTTTTATCATCCCAATGTGGCAGGTTGGAAGGCGTATTACCAAGAACCTCAGTTTGATAAATTATGGATTAACAACTTATTGTTGCCCAAGCGACACGAGTTTTGCCGACTAATAGCAGAAGGAGGAAAATTCAGTTATAATGATGTGAATTACACCGTTACGACACTTATTCCTGTATTGGATATTGTAAAGAATATTCCAAATGCTGTTGATCCTAATATTTTGATTAATTCATTGGCAGAAATAATGTTCAATTATCCCATAAATGCCAATCAAGTAAAAGGCTTGAAAGAGGTTCTGATTGCAGGGCTTCCTGATTTTGAGTGGACGGTTGAGTACGGCGATTACCTCTCCAATCCTACGAATAAAGCACTTGCTGATGCTGTTGAAAAAAAATTAAGAAAACTCTTTTCTGTCATGGTAAGAATGTCAGAATTTCAAATAATGTAAGCAGGCGTGAAAAATTAAATAATAATTTTCGTCATTGAAAAAAAATTATTGTTTAATTTAGCCAAAAAAATTAATATAAAAAAGGCAACAATGAATAGAAGAAATTTTATAAAAAACTCACTGTTTACATCTATTCCGCTGACGTTGGGAGGTTTTCCATTGTTTGGAATGAGTAAAAGCGATGCTGCATTTTGTGAAACTGAAAACGACAAAATATTAGTTTTGGTGCAATTACAAGGCGGAAATGATGGTTTATCGACCATTTTCCATGCAGCGCAATATGATAATTTGCAAGCGGTACGAGGAAACATCATGTTACCTAAAAGCTCCATCATCAATTTTCATAATGATTATGGTATGCACTCGTCCATGCAAGGATTTAAGGATATTTGGCAAACGGGCAATTTAGGAATTGTACAAAATGTAGGTTATCCTAATCAAAATCGTTCTCATTTTAGGTCTAATGACATATGGAATTCGGCTTCAAGTGCAGAAGATTTTGTAAGCACAGGATGGATTGGACGATATTATGACCTCAATCATAACGATTATCCTACGGGTTATCCTAACAAAGATTGTCCGCATCCATTTGCTTTGACCATGGGAAAAATCGTATCAGAAACGTGCCAAGGCACAAATGCCAATTATAGTTTGTCTTTATTAGACCCGCTCAATCCTGGCACTGCGTTGGTAAGTGCAGGCGGCAATGTTCCCAACAATTGTTTTGGAGATGCTTTGTCGTTTGTAAATGAAACAGTCAAGCAGACCAATGCGTTTGCAAGCGTCATTAGTGCTGCCGCAAATAAAGGTAAAAATTTATCGCCAAAGTGGGCTAATCTGACTACTGAACTTTCCAAAAAGTTGAAAAATGTTTCCCGTCTGATTGCAGGAGGACTGGAAACTAAGATTTATGTCGTACAAATTGGTGGTTTTGATACCCATGACAATCAGGTGGTAGAAGGCGCAACAACAACAGGCATACACAGCGCATTACTCAAAGAACTTTCAGATGCCATTTGTGCTTTTCAAGATGACCTTAATTTATTAAAGGTTAATGACAGGGTTATAGGAATGACGTATTCTGAGTTTGGCAGAAGAATTCGCTCCAATGCAGCATTAGGCACTGACCACGGCACAGCTGCGCCATTATTTCTATTTGGCTCTTGTATAAATAACAAAATCTTGGGCGATCATCCCGTAATTGACAAACAAGTTGGCGAAGATGATGGCGTACCAATGCAGTATGATTTTAGAGATATTTACGGCACTGTCTTGAAAGATTGGCTTGGTTTGAAGACCAACGAAGTTTCCACGGTCATCAATCCGAATGTTAAAATATTGCCTTTGTTTAAGGCAGGTTGCATTGCAAACACTACCTCAATTGCAGACGAACAAGACAATGATTTTGAAATAAAACTATATCCTAATCCGACCGACCATTATCTAAACATTGGTTTGGGAAGCATCACGGGTCAGACAAAAATTAGCGTTTTTGATAGCAAAGGAAGTGTCCTCAATACCTTTACGGTAGAAGGTCAATCTTTATTCAATCAAGATGTTAATTTAGATGTTTCCAATTATCCAAGTGGTTCTTACTTTATCCACCTTGCAAATCAATTTGTCGTGAAGACGAAAAAGTTTGTGAAGATGTAGGAAAAATACTACGATAGCCGCTAATCCTTGGTTTGGGATTAGCGGTTTTTTTTTGGTTTTTTTTGTTACTATTGAAAAAATGATTAGGTTTGTGGCTTAAATAAAATAAATAATGAGTTCAAATAATATTAAATCTTTTTCTGTGTATGGACTTTTTGGGACATACGATGTGAATATCCAATTTTTAGAAAATGTAAAAATTCTGATTGGAGAAAATGGACTTGGTAAAACACAAGTCTTAAATCTTTTTTATTATACTTTAACAAAAGACTTTTTTAGGCTAAATGAATTTAATTTTAAAAAATTAGAACTTAAATTTACAAATGAAAAGACTATTGAGATTACAACAGAAAGTGTAACTGAGTTAGTACAAGAAATATATAAAGACCCCTTAGTTAAAGACCTAATTGAGGATATTGGATTTGGACAATTTGAAATGTTGAGAAATAAGTTTGCTCACAGTAAGGGCAATTGGAGTAAATTTGAGGAGCAATTGATTTTTTCAAATAATAAATTAAGAAATAGATACCCTACACATAGAATAATGAGAGTTTTTGAAGAACTTGAAATGGGAAAATCAAGAGCATCAAATTCTATTCTTGAAAAATGTAAAAAAGATATTGATGTAGAAATTGGAAAGGTAGAAATTATGTATTTTCCAACATTTAGACGTGTTGAAGAAGATTTACACAACCTTGGTTACAATGAAAATGAACTTCATCTAAATCAAGAAAATACGTTAATTCAATTTGGTATGGACGATGTTCAAAAAAGGTTTAATCAGATTGAAAACACCATTGATAAACTACTCAAAGAAGGTTTAGCGCAATTTACCAAGGATATTATAGATGTTGTGATTGATGAAAAAACATCAAATACGAATATTTTAGATAAAATTTCAGAAAATGACATTGATATAATTTTATCAAGAGTTGGAAATTCATTGTCTCAAAATCAAAAAGACGCTGTTAAAAATATTGTTGCTAAAAAACAGATTAAAAATCCACTTTCTGCATATTTGTTGCAAAAATTGATTGATATATACGAAAAACAAAAAGAATTAGATAACTCTGTAAAAATTTTCAGAGACGTTTGTAATAAATATCTGATAAATAAGAAAGTATTTTATGACGAAAGTGCCATTAAAATTTACATCAAATCAGATATTACAGGCGAGGAGATTTCTTTGAGCAAGTTATCGTCAGGAGAAAAGCAAATAATTTCTATTTTTTCAAAAATTTATTTATCAGAGCCAAATAAACGTTTTATTGTACTATTTGACGAGCCTGAATTGTCGTTAAGCATGACTTGGCAAAAGAATTTATTGCCAGATATTACAAAATCTAAAAAATGTGATTTTCTTTTGGCCGTTACTCATTCTCCATTTATTTTTGACAATGATTTAGATATAAATGCAGTAGGAATTAATGAATATATAACACCTTTAAACGTAACAGTTTCATTATGAGTTATATAGAAGAATTACGTCTTAGCAAGGACAAAGCGCAAGTTGCTTTTCAAGAATTTGCGCTTTCTACTTCAAGATTTTCGTCACATTTATTCTGTTTTTTTGAAGGCAAAGACAACTCGTATTATGTGCCTCGGATTAAGCGATACGCTGAAAATTATCATCCAATCAAATGTGGAAATAAAGATAGCGTTTTGAAAGTTCATAGGCTCATTTCTAATCGCTCCGAATATAGTAAGTACAAAAAAGCGTTTTTTATTGACAGAGATTTCAACACCTCAGTTACAGCATCAATAGTTCCTATTTTTGAAACGCCATGCTACTCAATTGAAAATTTATATGTATCTCCAAATGTTTTCAAGGAAATGCTGACCAATGAGTTTCATTTATCAGAAATAGGCGATGAATTAGAGTTTAATACTTGTTTGTTGCTTTATAAGAAAAGGCAAGAAGAATTTCATAATACAATGTGTCTTTTTAATGCTTGATATGCTTGTCTTATTGATATTCGCCAAACTTCGAGGCAGAAAACAAATGTAAGTTTAGACGAAAAACCGCCCAAAGATTTTATAAATATATCATTGAGTGCCGTAAGTTCTAATTATGATTTTGAAAAAATCAAAACAACTTTCCCTGATGCTACCGAAATTGAAGACAGAAAATTGCAGCGGAAAATTACTGAATTTCAAAGTTCTGATAAAAGCAAGGTATTTAGAGGAAAGTATGAACTTCATTTTTTAGTGAGATTTATTGAACTTCTATTACAAGATGCAAATTCCTCTAAAAATGTTCTTTCAAAAAAAGTGAACTTCACATTCGGAGATAAACTTAGCAATCAACAAGCAATCAACGTTTTTGAAGGTTATGCAGAAACACCACAGCAACTTTTAGATTATTTAGAAAGTATTACAAAATAGAAAAAATCTTACTACAAAATAAAAAAACTCCGCTAATCCCACCCTACGGCATTAGCGGAGTTTGTATATAAAGGCGAAAAAAGGTAGAGAACTCAAAATTTTTTTGTATATTTGCGTTCTAATTCATCATTTATGATACTAATAGCCAATCCAATATACGATGTCGTGTTCAAATATCTGTTAGAAGATATGAGCATTGCCCAAGAGTTGTTATCCACGATACTTGGCGTAGATATTATTGAACTCACAGTCAAGCCACAAGAAACGATAGTAAAAGACGAAACTTCGGGCGAAATAAAAATTTTTCGCTTGGATTTCAAAGCCATTATCAAGTTAGCGGATAATGAATACAAAACCGTTTTGATAGAATTGCAAAAAGCAAAACAATCGCACGATATTTCAAGATTTCGGGTTTATTTGGGCGAAAATTACAAAAAACAAGAAACAATTACACTGCCTGACGGCACACAAGATAGCGTTTCCTTGGAGATTGTGCCTATTTATATTTTAGGCTTCAACTTAGAAGGCGTTGAAGTACCTGTTTTGAAAGTCAATCGCAACTACACTGATGCGATAACGAATGAAATCGTTACAGCTAAAAATGAATTTATCACTAAATTAACGCATGAAAGTTACACTATCCAAATAAGACGTTTGAAACGGGAACAAAGAAATAAGTTAGAAGAAGTTTTGGAAATTTTTAGCCAAGATACGGCGACCAAAAATTCTCATAATATTGAGATAGCAAAAGAAAGCACAAACTCACTTGTCAAAAAAATGGTCAAACGCTTATCAAAAGCAGCAAGCAGTGAAACCATCAAGCGAAAAATGGAAGCCGAAGATATGATTGAGCGATTAATCAACAAAGAAGCACAAGAAAGACTAAAAGAGCAAGCAGAGGTGTATGAAAAGAAGATAGAAGAAATCATAACAATAAAAGACGAAGTAATAAATGCAAAAGATGAAGAATTAAACATAAAAGATAAGCAACTTGAAGAACTCTTAAAAGAAATTGAACAATTAAGAAATCAAGTAAAATAATTACAAACTCCGCTAATCCCACCCTACGGCATTAGCGGAGTTTGTATATAAAGGCGAAAAAAACGACAATCGTTATTTACCCTGAGTGCTTGTCTGACAAAGACTTCTGAAAAAAGTCTTGTTGCAATGACCACCAAATAACAGAAACCTGCAATTCGTGCTAAATTTTTATCTGAAATCATTTTTTGAATATTTTTAGTTATATTTTGAAAGATAAAAGTATTGTTCAAATCTAAATTCGTGAAAAATTATCGCTCAACACACTAAAAAAAGGATAAAAGCAAGATTTAAAGCATGAAAAAAGCGTTTTACAAGACCATATCTTATAAAACGCTTTTTTTGAGAATACCTACTAACCTTTTTATTTTCCCAACGACGACACATTCAGCCAATAACTCAGTTTTAAGTTAATCGACCGAAATCTTGCACCAAAATCTTGGGTGTAGTAATTGTCATTGTAAACCAAAAATAAATCTGAAAGTGGTGCAAAACGCCATTGTAATCTGGAATTGATGCCAAGATTATCCCGTTGATTACCGTACTGAATAAGGGTGGACCAAAACACTGATTTTGAAAAAGTTATATCAAATTTTGGGCTGAGTAGAATAATATTTGCAGTCGGGTAGGGCTTCGGCAACTCGACCCTATCATAATTTACACCAAAACTAATCGCTGCATGAGGCTGCAAACGAAGGTTTGCCGTTGCGCCAAACGAATAGCTTTGTCCGTTATAAAATTCCCCTACCGTAGAAGTGAGCGTGTAAGTCACTCTATCTGCATTGTTAGACACATAATTGACATACAATTGCTTGTAATTGTAGCCTGTATTGGCTGGTAAAGGTGTTCCTTTGGTACGAGTAGGATTGAAATCACTGGTCAAATAAACATAGTTCCAGCTGCCTCGCAAGGTCAAAGTAGCGTGGTCTTTAAACTCAATCTCGTCGGTCAGATAGACCAAATGATCTACTTTTTTGTTATCCAAAGTTGGTTTAAAAACCATAATATTCAAAATTTGGAACTTTTGTTTGTTCACTTTACCTTTTTTATAGTAAAAAGTGCGTGCTGCAAAATTACCTGACTTGAAAATATCTTTACGAGGTACAAAACCCAAATCTGCTTTAAATTCTTTATCAACATAAGTCCAATCCGTAACAAAATTCCAATAACGGCTGTTGTAAAACAAAACGGCTTGTGCGGAGATATTGCCTTCGCTGTCGTCGGGTTGCAAGGATTTATGTGCATAAAAACGTCCAATCCAAGCACTATTTTTCGATGCCAAATTATAATCAATACCTATTACACGGTTAAATTTGTCTTTTGCTTTCAAAAAATCGTAGTCTTTAAATGCCTGTCTATTAATCATAAAAGCACCTACATTTGAGCGAGCAAATACCTT
>JANMGN010000599.1:0-2152 GCA_031374645.1 Chitinophagales bacterium
CTTATACTGCGATTGACAGTTCTGGAAATGAAAGTAAATGTAAAGTGAATATCACGGTAAAAGATTTGGTAAAACCTACTTTTGCGAATATGCCAGCGGCAATTACTAAAAGTGCACTCGCATCTTGTAGTAGTTTCGTTACTTGGATAGAACCTGATGCGAATGACAATTGTAAAATAGATATGGTAACGTCAAGTGCAAAACCTGGCGATTTATTTAATGTTGGTACTACTTTCGTAAAATATTTTGCCAAAGATAAAAGTGGAAATATTGCGGTGGATTCTTTCAAAATAACTATTTTAGACGACCAAAAACCACAACCTTCTGCACCTTGTCCTTCTGGCTTCAAAGATGTTTTTGTTGATGCTGGAAAATGTGGTGCAACTTTCAAATTTCCTGATTTCACAGACAATTGCACACCTGCAAAAGATTTAGATATTACCATAAATGGCATAAAACCTACAAGTGATTTTTATTCTTATCCAGGTACTTACTCACTTTCTTTGAAGGTAAAAGATGCTTCTGGCAATGAAAATACTTGTGGTGCGGTCATTACGATAAAAGATAATGTCACGCCAGTAATAAATAAGTGTCCATTAGATATAAGTGTAAATGCTACGAGTGGTACTTGCGATTATACTATTACGGCTGCCAATCCTTTGCCCGTACCTACATTCACAGATGCTTGCGATGGCGTAATCACACCAACTGTAAGCGGAATACCTGCCAATGGAAAATTTCCTGCGGGCGAAACCATCATCACTTATACTGCAAAAGACAACTCTGGCAATGCCAATATTTGTAGTTTTAAAGTTATAGTAGCTGGAAATGCTGCACCAATTTTAAATCCAGCAACTTGTAAGGATATTGCGATGAATTTAATGCTAAACAAATGTGATACTTCGCTCTTGTTGCCTACGCCTGCTGCTATATATATATGTACGAATAAGGCGAGCGAAATTTTTACTGATATTGCATCAAATACTACTTTTGCGGCTGACAAAAATTATACGTTCAAAACAGGCACGACAAATATTCTTTTTACAGCAAAAAATCAAGCGGGATTAACTTCTACTTGTGCTTTTAAAGTGACTGTAAATGAAACAACTCCACCGAGTTTTGTGAATTTTCCTCCTGACACGGTCAAAGTTAATGTGAGTGGTATCAACTGCAAGGCTGCCGCAACTTGGATTTTTCCAACAGCGACAGACAAATGTAGTAATCCTGATAGTGTAAAAATTAAATTGATTTCGCCCATAGGCGCAAAATCTGGTGATGAGTTTCCAGTGGGTCAAAATATTATCATTTATAAAGCAACAGATTTGGCTGGAAATATGCTTACAAAAAGTTTTATTATAGATGTTATTGATACCGAAAAACCGAAATTTGATGCTTGTCCGAAAAATAGTATTATTTTAGAAATAAGCGGCACAAAAATAAAAGATACTGACAATCAAGTAGTTGCGATGAATACAAACAAAACTTGCGATAGTTTAATTGTTTTATTTAAGCCCTTGACAGCCGCAGACAATTGCGATGCTTTTGTTTTACCGACACTTACAAAAAGTATTTTCCCAATCGGCTCGAACATAGCTACTTGGACAGTAAGCGACAAATCTGGAAATACAGAAGTTTGTACTGTAAATCTAACGATTTCGCCTTTGAAAGCAGCGAAAGCAAGCATTAGCAATGCGATTGCTTGTATCGGAGAAACAGTACAATTAAACGCTGAAACGATAACAAACGCAAGTTACAATTGGACTGGACCAAATCTTTTTACTTCGAAAACACAAAATCCGATGGTAAAAAGTATCAATCCTTTCAATGAGGGAAAATATGCTGTAAATTATGAAATTGGTACTTGTAAATCAAAATTTGATACTATTTCTTTAAAAATACTAAGCACTCCTTTGGTAAAAGCAGATAGTTTTGTAGTAGAAGTGGGCAGCACTATCAATAAAAATATCACAACAAATGATGCTGATTTGATAAAAGGCGAAACTTTCAAAGTAAAACTCACTCAAATACTAAACCACCACAAGGATAAAAAAATATTCGTTACACAAGGGTATATCTGTCGCAATGCCAGAGGCGAAGTGGACAATCTGAAAAGAGGAGGTAGTGATTATTCAGCTTCATTGATTGCAGCAGC
>JANMGN010000614.1:0-4448 GCA_031374645.1 Chitinophagales bacterium
GGTACTTTTGAAGAAATTAAAAATATGGATATTGCAAAAAAAATATTTGAAAATAAATAAAAAATCATGCAGAAATTTGAAAATATAAGTAAATATCAAGACAAATATACTTCTTTTGGCAAAATAGAAATAGTTTCAGCACAAAAATCTTTTCGAAATTGGTTGCTCGTTTTTTTCGGATTGCTACTGATTTTGTTGTTTGTGCCTTGGACACAAAATATCCAAACTTCGGGCAAAGTAACTACTTTGTACCCTTCTCAACGTCCACAAACCATACACAGCACTATCGCTGGTCGGGTAGAAAAATGGTATGTCAATGAAGGGCAGTTGGTCAAAAAAGGAGATACAATTTTACATTTGACAGAAACAAAAACCGATTATTTTGACCCTAATTTGCTCGTTCGAACCGACGAACAAGTAGATGCGAAATCCTCCGCAGTAGAATCTTACAAAGGAAAATATGCAGCACTCGAAGGTCAGATAGAAGCAACAAAAAGTGAGTTGAGATTTAAAAAAGAACAACTTGCCAACAAAGTTTTGCAAGAAGGACAAAAAATAATTGCGCTCGAAAATGAACTAATCGCAACAGAAATAGAAACACAAGTTGCTGACAAACAATACATTAGAACAAAAGAACTCGAACAAAAAGGCATAAAATCACTAACAGATTTGGAAGACAAACGTGTAAAATTACAAAGTATGCAAGCCAAATTGGTTGCAGCACAAAACAAAGTAAGTGTTGCTAAAAACGAATTGGAAAATGCAAAAATACAATTAAGCACTGTTCAAAATGAATATATAGGAAAAATTGCCAAGTCCGAAAGTGAAAAATTTAGTACACTCAGCGATAGATTTGAAGCCGAAGGAAGCGTAAGTAAGCTCAAAAACCAATACGAAAATTATGCAAGAAGAAGTAGTTTTTACTACATCACTGCGCCACAGGATTGCTACGTAACCAAGGCACTTACGGCAGGTTTGGGCGAAACGGTAAAAGAAGGCGAAGCAGTAGTCTCTATTTTGCCAAGCGATTATCAGTTGGCAGTAGAGCTTTTTGTAGAACCAATAGATTTGCCCTTACTAAATGTTGGCAACGAGTTTAGATTTATTTTTGATGGCTGGCCTGCCTTTATTTTTTCAGGTTGGCCCAACCAAAGTTTTGGTACATATAGCGGTATAGTCTTCGCAATTGACAATAATATCAGTGAAAATGGCAAATATCGGGTATTGGTACAAGCAAATAAGGATAAACCAAAATGGCCCACAGCACTCCGAGCAGGAGGTGGTGCAAAAGGTATTTCACTACTTAACGATGTTCCTATTTGGTACGAACTTTGGCGTAGCCTCAACGGTTTTCCACCTGATTTTTATAAGCAATTTGAAAATAAATTAAAAATAAAAAAGAAGTAGTTTTAAGCCAAAATTAGGACAAAACCCAGAATTAATGAAAAAGATAACCATATTTTTTCTTTTATTTACAAAAATACTTTACGCACAACAAACACTTTCTATAAAAGATTTTTTAAATACCGTCAAAAAAAACCACCCAGTTGCGAAGCAAGCAGAATTATTAAAAGCTGATGCGACAGCGCAGCGTTTGGCTGCCAGAGGAGGTTTTGACCCAAAACTAATGGGCGATTGGCAAGCAAAAGAATTTGAAGAAAAACGCTATTTCCAGACTAACGAATACGGTGTAAAAATACCAACTTGGTTTGGTATAGAAGCAAAAGGAATATACAAAACAGCACAAGGCGATTTTTTGAATCCAGAAGAAAAATTACCCAAAATTGGACAAGCTGTGCTTGGTATTTCTGCACCTTTGTTGCAAGGTTTGTTAATAGACGAACGACGTGCAGCACTTTTTCGAGCGAGAATTGTAGAAAAATCGAATGAAAATGAACGTCAAATTATTTTTAATAATTTACTTTTAGACGCTGCAAAAGCCTATTTTGAATGGTCATTTGCAGTAAAACAATTTAAAATACAAGAAAAAGCAGTTCTTTTAGCAGAAAAACGCTTGTCAGATTTAAAAATAAGTTTTCGTTTGGGCGACAAGCCAGCTGTGGATACACTCGAAGCATTTATACAAGTCCAAGAACGTGTTTTTGACCTCAATGAAGCGAAATTATTGCTTCAAAATGAAAGATTGCAACTCTCTAATTTTTTATGGACTGAAAAACAACGACCTTATGTATTGCCTTTGGAAGTACAAATTCCGATAACAAATGCAGCCGAAACGCTGCCTTTTTCGCAAAATGAAGTCAATAATTTAGCCTTAAATCATCCAGAATTAGTACAGTACAATTACAAAACGAAGCAGCTGGAAATAGAAAAAAGGCTAAAACAAGATAAATTGAAGCCAAAACTCAATGTGGAGTACAATTTATTAGGTAATGGGCGGAATTTTTATACTGACGCTTTATTGCAAAATTACAAATATGGTGTAAATTTTTCATTTCCGATTTTGCTCCGACAAGAGCGTGGAAATATACAAATGGCGCAAATAAAACTTGATAATGTAGCTTTGCAAAGAGAAAATAAGCAGCTCGAATTGCAAAATAAAATAAACAGTTATTTCAACGAACTAAATACTAATCAGCAACAACTTTCTGTTTTTAGTAAAGTTTTCAAAAGCTACGAAGCACTTTTAGACGCTGAAAATCAAAAATTTTCTATCGGAGAAAGCTCCGTTTTCCTCGTCAATGCACGAGAACGAAAACTGATAGAAACCGAAATCAAGTTGCTAAAAATAGAAATCAATCAACAAAAATTATTCTATGCCTTGAAATGGGCAGCTGGCAAAATGGAGTAACGAGTTAGTAAGTAGCTCCAAGCTCCAGCTTGGAGTAGCCATAAAATAGCTAATTGAGAATTGAACCAAGCTGGAGTTTAGCTCTATAACGTAGCAAAACATCAGAGTGCCAAAGTAGAATTATAGTCACTTTAACAGATAATTATCTTACAATTTGCATTTATACTCTAAATTGGTGTAACTTTGCAGCATTATTTATTAAAAAAATAAAATCTAACCATGTTTAAAAAAATAATAGTATCAGCGATTGTACTTTTTATGGCAATCGGAGGCGCAATGGCGCAACAACAATTTTTTGGTGCAAAAATCAAAACTAAAAAAGCAATTTCTTACGATGTGCTTTTACCAAAGATGGAAGCGATGACTGCGAAGTCTGAGCCAATGGAAGTAAAAATAAAAGGCACAGTAAAAGGTATTTGTCAAGCAAAAGGCTGTTGGATGACTATTCAACCAAAAGAAGCGGGCAAACCTGCATTGTTTGTAAAATTTAAAGACTATGCGTTTTTTATGCCAAAAGATATTGCTGGTCGTGAGGTCGTTTTTCAAGGAAAAGCATTTGTAGAGGAAACTTCGGTAGATGAACTCCGTCACTACGCAGAAGATGCTGGTAAATCAGCTGACGAAATTGCAAAAATCACAAAACCAGAGCGTGAATATAAATTTATGGCTTCTGGTGTTGTTCTTTTAGAAAAATAAAACTGTAATTAAAATATTGATAATCAATATTTTATAAAAAAAGCGTTATGGATTTTATAAAAATTCATAATGCTTTTTTTATAATTCTTAAAAAATACAGTCACATACAAAAATAGTATTTTTGTATTCCAAGTTATGTAAGTAGTTGGGCTAAAATAAATTAAAACTATGTCAAATTTTTCTTTTATACAAAAAATACAAAACGCACTTCAAAAACCTTTGCCAGGACAAGAAGCTCAATTTAAAATGGCGCATAGCTTTAGAAAAGAAGCAAGTAGTGCAGTTCCAGCAAATGCCAAAGAAGCTGCTGTAATGCTACTACTTTTTTTAAAAAATGATATTTGGCATACCATTTTAATACAAAGGACAGCTGCCGAAAATGATCAGCACAGTGGACAAGTTAGTTTTCCTGGCGGTAAAAAAGAAACTTCGGATAATTCTTATGCAGATTGTGCCAAAAGGGAAACTTTTGAAGAGATTGGTGTAGCAAGCGATTTGATAGAAATTTTGGGCGCATTAACACCGCTTTATATTCCTGTGAGTAATTTTCATGTTTTTCCGTTTGTTGGCTTTGTAAAAAAAGAACCACTTTGGAGTAAACAAACGAGTGAAGTTAGCGAGATAATACCAATTCCGATAGCGCATTTTCTTTCAGAAGAAAATAAAAAGACTACAACCGTGAACGGAAAAGGATTTAGTTTAGAAGATACGCCTTATTTTGATGTGAGTGGAAAGATTGTTTGGGGCGCAACTGCTATGATTCTAAGCGAATTTTGTGAAATACAATCGACTTTTTAGATAAATAAGCTAAAATTTATAGTATAAAAAATAAAAATGATATAAATTTTGGTTCATCCATGATTTTGGCGGAATAGATTTATTGCGCTCTATAAACCCGTGAGGTCTTCAATACCTCACGGGTTTTACCGTGGAAGTTCCGCCA
>JANMGN010000618.1:0-1506 GCA_031374645.1 Chitinophagales bacterium
TCCGCATTACATCCAAGATTAAAAACACCCATGCGAATTTGTGATATTTTCCTTTTTGTTGCTGAACACGATGACCATCATTTGGCAAGAATGTCTGAAATCGCTAAATTTATTTAATCGTATGAAAATTAATGACAGTCAAGCTCCTATTTGTCGCATGACAACTATCTCGGCCCTACATCGCTGATAGTGTTTTCATCGAGCTTACGTCTTTTCAACTGATAGTTTTAAAAAAAAAAAATATTTTATGTCTAAAAAAAATCTTGCACAAATCAATATTTCACGACTTTTAGAACCTATTGATAGCCCATTATTAGCAGATTTTGTAGCTGACCTCGACAGAATCAATGGCATCGCAGAACAAAGTAAAGGTTTCGTTTGGCGTTTAAAAGGCGATAATGTGAACAATGCTACTGCAATAAATCCTTTTGATGACGATATGATTTTGGTCAATATGTCAGTTTGGGAAACGATTGAAGATTTGAAAAACTTTGCCTACCGCAGCGACCATGTAGAAGTTTTTGTCAAACGAGCCAAATGGTTTGAACGTTTGCCTGTGGCACATACTGCCCTTTGGTATGTAGAAGAAGGACAAATTCCTACGCCCGAGGAAGGTCGTGACCGCCTCCTACACTTGCGTGAACATGGCGAGACGGACTTTGCTTTTTCGTTTAAAAAAATGTTTTAATGACTTGATTATCAATTATTTATACCAAAAAAATACATAGTATGACTAAGAGAATCACTATTTTTTATCTATTGGCACTCGTATTTACAGTTATAATTGCTGTATCACAATTATCGACGAGTATTGATTATGAACTTGTTATTTTGCCACAATTAGGACCAGCTCTTGCGGCTTTTGTGTTGTTGATTTTATTCAAAGACAAAAACCTAAAATTGAATTTTTATTTTGATAAATCGTTGATTGTCAAAGGTTTAATTGCTTTTACTATCCCTATTTTAGCGATTGGACTTTCTTTTTTAATAGGCAAAGCAATAGGTATTGATGTCAAAATAACAAACGACCATAAGTATCCAATTTTGATGCTTAGTACAGGAATGTTGTTTGGTGCAATTGGCGAAGAAATCGGTTGGCGTGGTTATTTCCAACCTTTGCTCGAAAGCACTTTTGGTTTGCTAAAAGGAACGGCAATACTTGGTTTACTTTGGGGCTTCTGGCATATAGGGCAGTACAAAAATGGACCACTTTTTATGCTCGGATTTTTAGCTTTTACCATTTCTGCTTCATTTGTACTGAGGAGAGTTTTAGAAAATACAAATTTTAATATTTGGGTTGCGACTTTTTTTCATCTTGCGACTAATTTAGCATTTTATTTTTTCTTCAAAAACAACTTAGAAGATACTAATTTTATGCTAATTAATGGTTCGGTTTGGTTAATTTTTGCTTTTTTAATACAAAAAATTTTTTAAAAAATGAAAAATATAATTTTACTTTGGTTTTTTATAAACCTTTCGTTTTCAATTGTTTATGCTCAAAGTACA
>JANMGN010000630.1:0-1531 GCA_031374645.1 Chitinophagales bacterium
TCGTGAACATCAATCCCGCAGCCCCGTGATATTAACTGTTCAAATTCTATCTTTGCCATTTCTTTTATAGTTGTAAAATAAGGCAAAGTTAATAATTTTCATCACTCTGTGGGTCTAGTGACTGTCATGGGTGTTTCATAATATAAAAAAATAGTGCAGACTACCGTAGCAATCTGCACTAAAAAATTAGTGAATAATAGTAAATTTGATAATATTTTCCTCTCCTAACACACGACAATAATATAAGCCATTGCTTAAGTAAGAGATATTAATTGGTGTTAATTTGTCACTGATGTTTTGTGATAAAATTACTTTTCCACTTACATCATAGATATACAAGGTTGTGTTTATAGCTACGCCATTATCGAAAATTAGGTTACCATCTGATGGGTTTGGATAGATTTTTACTTCGTATTTTACCTTTTCTACTTCCTCACTCGCTACACTATTGCAAGGATTTACGGCTGCGCCAAGGCGGAAGTTGGGAAAATTGGGCATAGTGGTGTAGTTGTTTTTGGCAAGTTTAAAGCCATGTTGCTCTACATTGCAGGCTTTTCCTTTTTTATCAGGTTCTTGTATGACATGTAAATAACGAGTAGTATTATTTGATGAAATATAAATTTTTCCATCTGGCGCAAGTTGTGATAAATAGAATGGAGTAGAAAACCCAAAATCAGGGTCTATAAATCCATCATAGACAGCAACAGTATCTTTGGTACTAAAAATATCTTTACTCTCTAAATCATATTGGTATATTTTAGTATAATATGAAGCATATAAATATTTAGAATTAGGAGAAATTGCCATTCCTAATGAATAAATAGTATCTTGGGATTCTAAATACTGTTGATTAGATAATTTGCCTGTACATCTATCAAAATCAAATACACTAAGATCCGTTTGGTAGATATAAGGAGCATTAAACCTTACATATTTTGTCCCGTCAGGTGTGAAAAAGGCTTGACCCAAGCCTCCTCTTTGACCAAAATTAAATATTTGTTTTTCTTTGATTTCCATACCTTTTTTTGAGAGTAAAAATGTGTTGAAATTTTTAGTATCAAAATCCGCTACAATTATCCACCAATCTTTACCATTGGCGTGACGACAAGCGGTGATTTTTCCTGCATCTAATTTTTTACTATCCAGCAATACTTTATTTTTTTCTATAACTTCTCCTTTGCCATCATTTTTTGACATATCTATTAGAGAATAATATAATTTTTCTCCTTTATAGGTCTTTGGAGCATCTACAAGGTCAAAATGAATAGAGCTATGTATAAGATAATATAAATTTGTACTATTGGGTTGAGGTAGTATTATTGCCCCTTGGCAATTAATATAGCCATATTTTATATTTTTATCTGCTTCTTTACCAGGGTTTAATCCAGTTCCATTCAACATAGGTTGGTGCGTTTTGTCCGCTATATAAATACCATTGGTATAAAATAACAATTGCCCTGAGGTATCACTAATAATTGCAATATCATCATTGAAATTCATATCTGTATATTGAAAGTAATTAGCTGGTGGT
>JANMGN010000633.1:0-4882 GCA_031374645.1 Chitinophagales bacterium
TCGTGAACATCAATCCCGCAGCCCCGTGATATTAACTGTTCAAATTCTATCTTTGCCATTTCTTTTATAGTTGTAAAATAAGGCAAAGTTAATAATTTTCATCACTCTGTGGGTCTAGTGACTGTCATGGGTGTTTCATAAGACATTATTATTTTAAGTAGGCGTTAAAAAAATAAATACGGTTATTTTAGCCCAACTACTTAAGAAAGGATAAAAAAATAGTTTTTATTTTTATCGTTTTCAAAAATAATATAAATAGCTGACCGTGAGGAGGTTATTTATACTATTAAAAAAAATTTATTTAAGAAAAAAAAATGATGAATATTTTAAACGCACCGCTAACAACAATGCAAATATACAATTTTTTTTCAAAAAATTTACTATTTTAAAAAAATACTTTACTTTAATTTTTTTCTTTACTTTTGTGGCTAATTTCTAATTTTCATAGTTTATTATTATCAAAATATGTCACGTAAATATAAGAAGCCCACAATCTGGGAAAGCATAAAAATTCATGGTTTGGCGGATAAAGGCAAAGGTGTAGGGCGTTCGGAAGACGGCACTAAAATCGCTTTTGTAGAAAAAACTGCACCAGGCGATGTGGTAGATGTTCGTATTCAAAAAAAGAAAAATGATGTAGGAGAAGGTGTTGCGGTACATTTTCACGAACTTTCAAAAGATAGGGTAAATCCTTTCTGCGAACATTTTGGTATTTGTGGTGGTTGCAAGTTGCAACACATTGATTATCAGGCACAAATAAAGCACAAAGACCAAATCGTATATGATGCTTTGACCCGTATTGGTAAGGTAAAAGTAGGCGAATTTTTGCCTATTTTGGGTGCAGAAGATACACAATATTACCGCAACAAATTGGAGTTTGCTTTTTCAAATCGTCGTTGGATTACGGACGAAATGATGCAAGCTGGTGCGCCCAAAGAACACAACGTTTTAGGTTTTCATCGTCCAGGTTCTTTTGACAAAATCGTTCATATCGACCATTGTTTTTTGATGCGTGACCCTATGAACGAGCTTCGTTTGTATATGCACGAGGTAGCTACCGAACAAAATTTGGAGTATTTCGACATGAAATTGGGCAAAGGTTATTTGAGAAATGTGATGATTCGCATTAGTACATTGGGACAAATTCTGGTTGTAGTTCAGTTCTTTTACGAAGACGAAAGCAAACGAAAAGCCTTTTTAGATGCTATAAAAACTCGTTTTCCAGACATCACTTCTTTACAATATTGCTTAAATGGTTCTGGAAATGATTCTCTGTATGGAAAACAAATAGATGTTTATTACGGAAAAGGGTATATTGAAGAAGATTTGGGAGATGTTCGTTTTCGGATAGGGCCACAGTCATTTTTTCAGACCAGCACCAAACAAGCAGTTAATTTATTTGATACTGTTGTGGAATTTGCTGATTTTAAAGGTACTGAAAATGTGTATGACCTATACACAGGTGTCGGTAGTATCGGTTTGTATGTTGCGAAAAAATGCAAACAAGTCGTAGGCATTGAAGAAATAGAAGACGCTATAAAAGATGCGAAAGAAAATGCAAGCCGCAATGATATTTCTAACGCTGTTTTTTATGCTGGAGATGTGAAAAATATTTTGACCAATGAGTTTGCCGAAAAACATGGAAAACCAGATATTTTGATTACCGATCCGCCTCGTGCAGGAATGCACGAGCAAGTAGTGGAAATGTTGCTCAAACTTGCTGCGCCACGCATCGTGTATGTGAGCTGCAATCCTGCCACACAAGGGCGTGACCTTCAACTGCTTTCTACGAAATACGATGTTGTGAAATCACGTGCAGTAGATATGTTTCCTTATACGCATCATATAGAAAATGTGGTTTTGTTGCAATTGAGGAAGTAATTAAAAATGAATAATTGAAAATATAAATTACTCATAATCAGTATGTTAGGTAGTTTTACGATTAAAAAAGCCGTTCCAGAATTTCTGGAACGGCTTTTTTTTTATTTCTTCCCAAATACCAACCCTTTCGCATCAGTATCTACTGTAATCGTATCTCCTTTTTCATAATTTCCCATCAATATTTGCTTAGAAAGTGCATTGACGAGTTCTTTTTGCAATACCCGTTTTAGTGGTCTTGCGCCATATTGAGGTTCGTAACCGAGGTCAGCGAGTAAATATTTGGCATTTCCTGTTAATTCTATGTTGAGGTCTTGTTTTGCCAACATTTTTTTAATGTCCACCATCATAATATCCAGAACATTGGCGATTTGTTTTTGTGTTAAAGGCTCGAACATAATCACTTCATCTATACGATTGATAAACTCTGGTCGCATACGTGTTTTTAGTAAATCCATGACTTCGAGTTTCGTAGTTTCTACCACTTCGGAGCGTTTATTCTCGCCAATTTTTTCTAAATCTTCAAAATTTTCCAAAATCAATTCTGCACCCATATTGGAAGTCATTATAATAATGGTATTTTTAAAATTTGCGACACGTCCTTTGTTATCAGTCAAACGACCATCGTCTAATACTTGTAGCAAAATATTAAAAGTATCAGGATGCGCTTTTTCGATTTCATCTAATAAAATAATCGAATATGGACGACGGCGCACCGCTTCTGTCAATTGTCCGCCTTCATCGTAACCAACATAACCAGGAGGCGCACCAACCAAGCGAGAAACATTATGACTTTCTTGGTATTCGCTCATGTCGATACGTGTAATTGCACTTTCATCGTCAAATAAAACTTCTGCTAACGCTTTTGCCAATTCCGTTTTTCCAACACCAGTAGGGCCTAAGAAGACAAACGAGCCAATAGGTTTTTCGGCATCTTGCAAACCTGCACGGCTTCGGCGAACCGCATCAGAAACAGCCATTACTGCTTCTTCTTGCCCAATCATTCTTTTGCCAATTTCAGCTTCGAGATTCAGCAAACGGTCTTTTTCAGTTTGCATCATTTTTGACATCGGAATCCCTGTCCAACGGCTCACAACATCTGTAATATCATCTGCTGTAACTTTCTGATTCGTCATACGACTATCAGGTGCAATTTCAGCTAATTTGTCTTCCGAAGCACGCAACATGGCTTCTTGTTCTTTTATTTTTCCGTAACGAAGCGTTGCTACCAGCTCAAAATTACTCTCTCTTTCAGCTTTTTGTGCTTGATTTTCGAGGTCTTCGAGCTTTTGTTTACAATTTTGAATAGCTTCAATGATTTCTTTTTCATTTTGCCATTTTGCTTTTACACTGCCGAGTTGCTCTTGCAAATTAGCGATTTGCTCATTGAGAACTGCTAACTTTTTAGTATCATTTTCTCGTTTTATCGCCTCTCGTTCTATTTCCAACTGACGCATTTTTCTATCCATTTCATCTACTTCTTCGGGGACAGAATTGAGTTCGAGGCGCAACTTTGCGGCTGCTTCATCTATCAAATCAATCGCTTTATCAGGCAACTGACGTTCCGTAATGTAGCGATGCGAAAGCTCTGCGGCGGCAATAAGTGCTTCGTCTAAAATACGAACTTTATGGTAATTTTCATAACGCTCCTGCAAGCCACGCAAAATAGAAATCGTATCTTCTACACTCGGTTCGTCCACCACAACGGTCTGAAAACGACGTTCGAGTGCTTTGTCTTTTTCAAAATATTTTTGGTATTCGTCCAAAGTCGTTGCACCAATTGTACGCAATTCGCCTCGTGCAAGGGCTGGTTTTAGGATATTGGCAGCGTCCATTGCGCCTTGTCCGCCACCTGCACCTACGAGCGTATGTATTTCGTCAATAAATAAAATAACTTCGCCTTCGCTGTCGGTCACTTCTTTTATAACTGCTTTTAGGCGTTCTTCAAACTCTCCTTTGTATTTTGCACCAGCGATTAAGGCAGCTACATCAAGCGTAAAAATCTGCTTTGATTGTAAGTTTTCAGGTACATCTTGTTTTACAATTCTCCAAGCCAAACCTTCTACAACAGCCGTTTTTCCAACACCAGGTTCGCCTATCAAAATTGGATTATTTTTCTTTTTCCGAGATAAAATATGCAACACTCGACGGATTTCTTCATCACGCCCAATGATAGGGTCGAGTTTTCCGCTCTCCGCTTGTTCGTTCAGATTGATAGCATATTTATTAAGTGCA
The DNA here is from genome assembly GCA_031374645.1 of Chitinophagales bacterium. Lineage (GTDB taxonomy): Bacteria > Bacteroidota > Bacteroidia > Chitinophagales > Saprospiraceae > CANHEE01. The sequence continues at coordinate 4,114 of JANMGN010000633.1, forward strand.
TTGTATTGATTTTCAGTATTCGGGTCATCAACTTTGCGTCCTTTGCGGAGTTCCGCAATTGCAGCTTTCACGATGCGTTCGTCTGCACCAAGTTCACGCATCAAACGGGCTGTTTTGTCCGTACCTTGTAAAATACCTAACAAAATAATTTCTACCGAAACATATTCGTCGCCAATAGATTTTGCCAATTCCTTCGCTTTTGCCAAAACTCTGTTGGAATCATTGGTCAAATACTGTTTATCCGAAGCATCAGTTTTAGGATAAGTATCTAAATGGGCATCTAAATCTTTTTGTAAAGAAACCATATTTACACCAGCTTTTGCCAGTATAAATTCGACAATATTTTGGTCTTCCGACAAAATACCTTTGAGCAAGTGTGCTGTATCCACCATTTGGCTTCCTCGTTCGCTTGCTATATTTTGCGCTTTTGAAATACTCTCTTGCGCTTTTATAGTGAAATTTTCAAATGACATATATTATATAGAATTTTTAGGTTGTGTGTATTAAAATTGGTTTTTCAAAGTATTTAAAAAATCAAACAACTTTATGTTTACAATCGTTCAATGTAGCTCTATTACTTAATGTTCAATTTATATTCCAACTCTTTTTTGCGGAAAAAATGGCATAAAAATACTATTTTTACAGAAAAAATGTCACTTTTTTATTAAAATAAATGCCGTTTTGACATTTTTCTAAAAATATTGAATAAGCGGAAAAATCGCCTTATCTTTGTGGCTAAGTAGCTATTAAAAAATATAAAAACTTATAC
>JANMGN010000200.1:0-5667 GCA_031374645.1 Chitinophagales bacterium
AAACGAACTGAAAACATTTATTGGAACTAAATTTCAGTCATTCAAATATGCAAAAACAGATTAAAACGTAATCCGAAAACCAATTTCACTTTAGTATAAACTATTTGAAAACGGAGTTAAAATACTCAGATAAAGAAGAAAATACCAAACCTTACGTCCTCATCATTGACGAAATCAATCGTGGTAACGTATCTTCAATTTTTGGCGAATTGATTACCTTGATTGAAGATAGCAAACGTTTGGGCAACAATGAAGCCTTGACGGTAACATTGCCTTACAGCAAAGAGAAATTTGGCGTTCCGTCAAATCTTTACATTATCGGCACAATGAATACGGCTGACCGAAGCGTAGAGGCATTAGATACAGCATTGCGTCGCCGCTTTGTTTTTGAAGAAATGATGCCCGATTGCAACTTATTGAAAGAGAAAATTTTGAATTTTGACAATAATAAGCCTTTGAATTTGAGCGATTTATTAAAAACTATCAATGCTCGAATAGAAGTTTTACTTAGTCGAGATAACTTGATTGGGCATAGTTATTTTTTAGAAGTTGATGGTTGGGATAAACTGACAGAAACATTTTACAAAAATATCATTCCTTTGTTACAAGAATATTTTTATGGCGATTATGGAAAAATTGGTTTGGTATTAGGTGAAGGTTTTGTAAAAAAAGAAGAAAGTAAAAATGATATTTTCGGTTCTTTTGTAAGTGATTATGATGGATATTTAGAAAAAACGATTTATAGGATTATTCCAAAATCTGAGTGTATCATTCAAGATGCAGTGGTAAAATTATTGAAAAATGGTAAAAAAGAAAGCTAATTTCACTATTTTTGAGTATGAAACGCTGCGTTTTGATAAAAATGACCCAATTATAGAAGCCTTACAGCGATTTCATAGTACGCCAATTACAAACATTGGCAGCGTTCAGAACGCTGCCAACGTTAAATCTTTTCCGTATTATACCCTTGTTCACAATGGCGTACGCTTTTGTGAGTATGTAGGCGTATTACAAGTAGGCAAAACAGCAATTGAAATTTTGCCCAAAGCTGATAAAGGTAATGACGAAAATAAATGGCGTAAAATGTTGATTGAGATGCTGCGTGCGGTTGGTATTTTTAATATTCATGCGCCGAGTAGTGCAGATTTAACCTTAAAACCTAACGCCATTTTAGACCTTTATTTTGAGTTATTTTTGAAGGAAACAGAAAGTCTTTTGCACAAAGGATTAATCAAGCGTTATCGCAGAACCGAAGGAAATTGTACTGCTTTGAAAGGGAGTTTGCAATTTTCTAAGCATATTCAACAGAATTTGGTACGTCAAGAGCGTTTTTATACCAAGCATAGCATTTATGACCGAGAACATCCCTTGAATTGTGTACTGTATAAAACCATTCATTTATTGCATCGAATAAATACAAATGCGGCACTGAGTAGTCGTATTGGTGCGTTATTGTTGAATTTTCCCGAATTGCCTGATATTAATGTAAATGCTGCTTTTTTTGAAAAAATTGAATATTCACGAAAAACTGAACCTTACAAAAAAGCGATTGAAATAGCCAAATTATTGCTACTTAATTATCATCCCGACCTCAGTACGGGGCGCAATGATGTGTTAGCGTTGATGTTTGATATGAACTTACTTTGGGAGCAATTTGTATATAAAAGCCTTCGTTTGTACTTGAAAGACTATAATGTTAGAGCGCAAACATCTAAACCTTTTTGGGGAACAGTCAAAATGAAACCAGATATTTTAATAGAAAAAGATAATGAAACAATCGTTTTAGATACAAAATGGAAAAACATTGGAGATAATAATCCTTCGCCCGAAGACTTACGTCAAATGTACGCCTACTCCAAATTTCATAATAATGCAGTAACAGCTTTGGTTTATCCAAGTGAAAATGAGAGTGTTTATAAATCTAATAATTTCAAAGAAGATAATGGTAAAGAATGTGGTGTATTGAAATTAGGCGTATTACAGGATGTGAAAAAATGGCAAAAAAAGATAAGCGATGATTTGTGTAGAGAAAATCTACGCAAATAATCTTGACCTCAAAAATTGCAACCTCAAAAATTTTCAGAAACCATAAAATTTTCTACTTTTGTAAAAAATGCTCTATGTCTGATTTTCAACAAACGAACAAACAAATCCATTATTTCCCTCTGTTATCAAATTCTGAACGACTGGATTACGAACTTCTGACCGTAGAAAATAGTCAAACTCTTGTTGAGCTTTTCGAACAAGACACAAGTCCTTATGTTGATAGTCGTTTTAAAAATAAAAAAAAAGCGGAATATTATGCGACAGAATGGCAATGTAAAACTGAAACATTAAGTACAGAAGATGGTAGTTGCAATTTTTTGATAAAGTTAAAAAATACAGAAACGTATATTGGCGTATTGTATTTGTTTGATTTGAGAACTCAAACGTTCGCAGACAATCACTTGCGAGCTACTATTGGTTTTGCTATTGCTGCGCCTTTTCGCAAACAACGTTACGCCACCGAAACGGTCAAACACTTGATTGATTATGTGCAAAACGTCTTGAAAAAGCCCAATATTTTAGCTTATACGCATCCCAAAAACGAAGCTGCTAATCATTTTTTACTATCGCTCGGAATGACTTTAAATAGTGAGGATTATGACTTTGGCTACAATTCTTATGAGTTGAAAGGCTGATTATTAATTACAAATTGAAACGTCGGTAAAATTTCACTACTTATTCCTCCCATTTTACTCGCCAACTATCCAACAGCCGCACCACAAAAAAGAGTGCTACACCAGCCAACAGATGTTTTATGGTATGTCCACTCCATATTTGGCAAGTAGCTTTGTAGATAGCTGCGTCAAAATGTTCACAAATTTTTGCAAATAAGTAAAAAGCGAATGTTCCGAAGACCAATTTACCATAAGGAACTGTTTTTGGAAAAAAAACAAATAAGAGAGGCAAAGATAGCAGTGGAAAAAACTGTACTAATATATGGTCTTAAATCCTATTCTTTACTACCACTAAGATAGTCAAACATCAGTTTAGCTGTTTTTTCCGAAGCTCCAAATTTGCCTAATGAATCTTGTAAATCTGCGTAATGTGCCAACATTTTTTCTCGATTTTCTCCTTCTATTATTTTGGACAATTCTATTTTTAATTGATGTGTATTACACTCATTTTGAATAAGTTCTGTCACTATTTTTTTATCCATAATCAAATTTACCAGCGAAATATATTTGATAGAAATTAGCCTTTTAGCAATTTGATAGGAAACATTACTGCCTTTGTAACAAACCACTTCGGGTACGCTAAATAAAGCCGTTTCGAGTGTAGCCGTCCCTGACGTTACGAGTGCAGCGTGTGTATTTTTCAGTAAATTATAGGTTTGGTTAAAAATAATTTTTATATTTTTTTCTTGTAAAAACGACTTGTAAAAATCCTCGCTCATGGAAGGTGCGCCTGCGATAACAAACTGATAATCAGGGAAATAATCAACGATACTTAGCATCTCGGGCAATAATTTTGAAATCTCTTGTTTACGACTTCCTGGCAAAAGTGCGATTATTTTTTTGCTCTTATTAATGTTGTTTTCTTGAAAAAAATCAGGATTGTAGTTGAAATTTTTAACCGCATCGAGCAACGGATGTCCTACAAAATCCACTTCATATTGGTATTTTTTATAAAAATCTTTTTCAAAAGGTAAAATAACAAACATTCGCTCAATATTTCGCTTTATTTGATGCACACGAGAAGTATGCCACGCCCATATTTGAGGCGAAATGTAGTAAAAAACACGTATATTATTCGCTTTCGCCCATTTTGCGATGCGAAGATTAAACCCTGGGTAATCTATCAAAATCAGTACATCGGGTTGAAAATCTAAAATATCTTTTTTACAAAAAGCAATATTTCCCAAAATAGTACGCAAATTTTTAACGACTTCCAAGAAGCCCATAAACGCCAAATCTCGGTAATGTTTTACCAAAGTTGCGCCTGTATTTTGCATCAAATCGCCGCCCCAAATCCGAAAATCGCCTTGTTTATCTTCTTTTTTTAGTGCAGCGATCAGGTTGCTGCCGTGCAAGTCGCCAGACGCTTCGCCAGCTATTATATAGTATTTCATAAGTGTAAATTAATTGCGATTAAGCATTTTCAAAACCCATTTCCTTTCTGTCAAAACAGTTTCTGAGTTTATTTCTTGAATAAATTTTGCAACTACGCTTTTATCTAATTTGTTCAAATCATTCAATTTTTGCGTGTAATGAACAATATTTGTATAATTTGTACTGTGATAACCCAACACGTTTTTATGCCTTTTTATAAAAATATTCATAGCTACAAGATGCGAAGAAAGTAAATCATATTCATCAAGTTCGTAATATATTTTCATCAAAATCGTTTTTGCAGAAAGATTAAGCAAAAGGTCACTATAATCGGCTTTTTGCAACAGAACCATAGCTTCTTTGAGTTTTCCTCGCTCATAATTTAAGCGACCCAAACTCGAATTTGACATACTTTCTCTATAATTAATTTCGAGATTGGGCGTATAATTTTTAATAAATTTTTCTACCCAATCAAACTCTTTCAACACCACTCCTGTACTCACAATATTCCGAAATGCGAAACGAGAAATCACGTTTTTTTCTACCAAAATATCCTTTTCTAACATCTGTTGATACAGCGAAAAAGCGTTTCTGACATATTCCAAATTTTCGTCATTCATTCTTTTTATACAAAAATTAATAGCTGCCAAATAAAGGTCTTTTACTTCTGAATCTGGAAAAATACTTGCGTTTTCGGTAATAATCGCCTTGAAATGCTCAAAATCTTCTTCTTTTTGTCCTTTCAACATTTTATAACAATAATAATAAGCCGACACCGCAGGTATTTTTATAGCCTCTTGCGCTTCCAGATATTCCATTATTTTGTCTTGTAAACCAAAGTCATATTGCTTTTTTGTGATTGCCTGATGCGAAAGTAAATCACAAGACTGCCGCAATTTTTTTGTGATAAAAGCCGTATCCATATTGTCCGAAATATCCTGTAATTTGTAAGCTTCCATGCGCTGATTATCAGCTTGAAAATAAAACTCTTCGGACATTATTTGATAACTCAAATCGTAGTATTCTGCATTTTGAAATTTTATTTTTTTGTGCAACGATTGTGTTTCTCCAAGCGTTCTTATAAAGTGGTCTTCTAATTTTCGTTTTCGATAAGCCGAAGCGAGTTGTATCTTAGCATTCACTTCGTTTTCGTGCAACTCACAATAGGTCATATATTGCTCGAGTACCTTATACAAAAGGCTACTTATTAAGTGAATTTGAGCTGCATTAAACGCTTCTTTCGGATAAACATAGCGAAAAACATCTTCTTTGGTAGGCGTTATTTTTTTAATATGAATACAATCCATGAGTTCATCGTACAGTTTTACGACATCTTCACGCTGATTGAAAAACGGAGAAGCGACAAATTTTTTCAGTTCTTTTACTTCTTTTTTATCAAAAGAACGCAATAATTTCCACAATCGAGATGTTTTCATAAAAAATATTTTACATTTTTAATTTAGAAATTTAATTATTTTTTTAAGAATAATTAAACAAATTTATGCTAAATATTTGATAATCAATGCTTTTTGTAAAAAATATTTTTAATATTATTTTTATTTCTAAAAAAAAC
>JANMGN010000695.1:0-6058 GCA_031374645.1 Chitinophagales bacterium
TTTGTGTTAATAATAATATGCTTTTTTTATTTATAAACCGTTGAAAAACAATTAGTTATTAAATAAAAATTACAATACTTCACTTTAATAAATAGTGACATTGCAAAATTTGAATTATGTAGTAAAATTTTTAAAAAATTCTCTTAAAAGTAGAAAATAGGCTTATTTTATATTAAAAAAATACAAAAAAATATTGTTATACTTTAATTAATCATATATTTTTGTTACAAAGGTTTGGAATTTCTGATTAGTTTTCATATCTTTGTGCTTAAGTTTCAAAAGGCTTTTGAAATATATTTATTAAACTCCCATTTAAAGGAGTTCCCCCTATATCGTTTTCGATATCCAATTTATCCTACAAACCAATCAAGTTTAGCTATAAACTTGTTGATACTTAATTTGCATTATATTATATTGTACTATATAAATAAAAATACTTTATAATAAATGTATTTTTTTGTAAATTTTACCAAATGATTTTACTGTAATATCTACCCTGAAAATGGTTTTATTTTTTTGACTTTATCAAATCTATAAATCATTTCTTTAAGAACCTAATAGCAACATTATGAACTTGCGTCTATGAGTTATTCTTTGTCAGCTTAAATATGTAAAATAATTATAATATAAATCTTAATCTAAAAAAACTTAATTACAAAAATTCATTCATTTTAGAAAAACTAATTTTCAATCACACATTTATTTATTTATTCTATGAATATTAAATTACAAAAATTGAGCAAGGGTATATTTTATCTGCTTTTGCTCTTGAGTATCTCCTCAACACAGGTACTCGCTCAATGCGGTGCTGGACAGAAGTTCAGAACTATTAGACATGGTGCAACACTGCTACCTGGCTCAACTGCTACATCTCTTATCTATGGTGGCTCGCAACCTGCTATGGGTTGTGTCACTACCACTAAGACTGATATTGCAACGTCTGTCTTTGGAGGTTAGTTACAGTTCAATTATGCAAGTGGGTCTTACCTTAACAACCTTGCTAGTGGTGCTCCAGCAAGTTTGATAGAAGCTGCTAATGATGGTGGAGGTACTCGAATAACGATGTACAATGGCAATGAAACGGACTTGGTCTATAACTTTGCAGCTCCTGTAACTAATCCCATCCTTTTTGTAGGTGGTATTGGTACGATTGGTCTTTACACTGGTGCTTCTATCGAAGTAGTAGGTAAAACAGTTACAAAGTTAGGTGGAGATCCTAATTTTAATGTAACGGGTAGTACCATTACAAACAATGGTGCTAATGTTCTTTTACTTCAACGTGGCTATGTACAAATCATAGGTACAATGAGTACTTTTACACTCAAGTTGAAGTCAACAACGGCATTTTATGGTTACCAATGGTTTGATCTTCACGTAGGTGCTTGTTATTCTGCTCCTCCTGCGGCTACTCCTTGCCCTGGTAAGGAGCTTTGGACAGCTACGCACTCAGCAATTACACCAGCTAAGAGTCATGCTCAAATGAAAAATGGTAACTCTGTTGTCATTGATAGAGTTGATGTAGTAGGTACATCTATAATGGCAGGTTCTGCACTTGGTGGAGATACCTATACAAATGGAGTTGCACAGTGTTTTCCAAATGGCGGCGATTATGTAAAAGGTGGTGGTTATATAAATTTAACTACAGCAGTAGGTGGAACAACTGAATTAACTTATACTTTTTGTAATCCAGTCACAGACCCTTTTGTTTTCTTTGGTTGGGCAGGTATTAGTGCAGGTGGTGAAGTTGCATTTGATAAGCCTATTGATATAATGGATGCTGAAGATGGTTTTGCAAAAGTTGCAGCGCAATCAGTAGGTGTTTGTGGTTCAGATTTATACCAGAATGGATATGTCAAAGTAAAAGGAACATTCACTTCTTTCAAAATGACTTTCAAATCAGGTCCGACTTGGAATCAAGTATTTACAATGATGGTTGGAGAATGTACTGATGTTACTCCAAAAGCAGCAGTGGCACAAGTAGCTTGTATTGCCCCTGCTGTACAAAAATATGTGGACTTTACACAAACAGCTGCTGATGCAAAAAATCCTGGATTTTTAAATGCGTATAAAACAGTCGGAACTTCAATAGATTTTCTATTAAAGGACTATTTGGGTGTTGCTATAACAAACGAAAAGGGTGGCGGAGTAAAAGCAAATATTACAACATCTGCTGCTGCTGGTACTGTTTGTGGTCTTTTTTCTACTAATGCTTTGTCATTTTTATTAGGATTAGATAATGTGCAAGGTGTAGTTGCTGCTGGAGATAGTTATTCTTATAAATATAAGTTTAACGCACCAGTAAAAGTACAGTTAAGTAGTGAAGTAGGTGGTAGTTATGGTTTAGCATACAGTGAGTTTGTGATAATCGAAGCAAAAAAAGGCGGCGTAGCAGTTAATGTTAGTGGGTCAATCTCTGGTGGTACATTAGGCTTAGTAACAGCTGCTCCAGGTAATCCAAATGCAGTCATGATACAAGGTGGTTGGGCTGGAAACTTATGGAAAGCATGGCCAGCTGGTGAAGTAGATGAAATCACATTTACCTACAAGTCTAACAACAATGATGCTTATCTTCAAGAGCCTCATCGCATTGCGATTTGTTCTGCACCATGTGCGCCTCAAGCTGTTGCGGGATGTACTCCTGCCAACGAACGTACAGAAGCTTTTGGATTTACAAGAACAACTGCTACAACTGCTACAGGTGCAAAAGGATCAAATACTTTGACAATGACTACTACAGCTGGAATTCCAATTTTGGCTGCTGCTGGTTCGGGTGCAAGTGCAATGAACGAATGTGGAGATGCAAACAAACAATTGAGTGTAAGCTCAGGCGGTTGGGCATTGTTAGGTGCAAAAGCAAATCAAACAGGTGGAAAAATTACGATTAATTTTGCTCAACCTGTTACTAATCCTATGATTTTAGTTTGGAATATTTATTATTCTACAAAATTAGACATCAATGGAGTTAGTACTTGTTTGCAACCAATTAGAACTTGGTATGGCGCAACTGCTGGTCCTGGTATTACAAATCCTGGCGACAACTCTTCTATCACTGGTACATTTTTCGGCTTAGGTGGAATAGGTTATTATCAAGTTCCTGGTACATTTACCAAATTAGAATTTGATGTTCAAACAGGTATTTGGGAAAACTGGTTCTACTTATCAGTTGGAGAAGGTATTTGTGGACCAACTGCTCCAGAAGTAGTAAATGTAAGCACTCCAAGAGCTATCACATGTTCGAGCCCTACGGGTTCATTGAAAACGTATGATGCTAACTTTGCGACTAATATCTCAGCATATAAAACAGTATCTGGTAAAACATACAATGCACTTTCTAATCCTTTACAACCGACAGTCGGTTATGTAAATGACGTAACAGTCGATTGTTCACAAAATAATGCTTATTACTTAGGTCTTTATGGTTATACATCTTATCCTGCGGGTACAGTTCCAGCTTCGGCAGGTTGTACACCAAGTACGGCTGATTTTGCAAGTGCAGGTGGTGGAGCAGTTTATGCTTACTCAGGCGCAGGTACGCAAGGTACAGCTCCTTGGACAGCACCAGGTAATATGAAATGGACTTTGAAAAACGAAGTAGTGAACCCTATTATTAAAGTGAAATATTTGTCTTGGACAAAATTAACTTTTAAAGATTGTGATGGAAATATTATTCCTATTGCTCAAATACCAGGAACATTCAAAGGTGGCTTGACAGCAGCAGGTTCTTCTCTTTTAAATGCACCTGCACCAAGCTCGGCAGTTGGTGTTGAAGAATGGGGCGATGGATTAGAAGGCGAAGGCGCGGTACAATTAATCGGAAGATTTAAAGAAATCAATATTCAGGTTGAAAAGACAGCTTATTGGTTAGATTATTGGACAATTACAATGTCAGAGCAAGTTTGTACATCTTCTACGCCTGTAGTAGTACAATGTGATGCAGTAGTGCCTACTTGTTCGCCATCAGGCGCTCCTTCAACTATGGCAGCAGCATTTACTAAAAATGGTATTTTTAGTGCAATAGGTACAATGACAGTTGGAACAAACTCATCTGTAATAACAGGTATTGTTTCTACTTCTGAAGTATTAAATGCTAACACAAATCATGCAGCAAGTACATTTGCTGACCCTGCGTGTTATTCTATTACGCCACTTGCTGGTGGTTTAGCGACTATCAAAGATATTGGAGGAAATAACACTACAACTATTACTTCGGGCTTAGCAGTTACCAATCCTTTGATTTATGTAAAAGACATTACACGTATTCAATTAGATTTTGCTAATACAGTAGATATTAACGGAAGTCCTGTTTGTTGTATGAAAAAAATCAGTGGCGGAAATGGCTTTACGGTAATAGGTACAAAAGTTACTGACGATAATCCTACTGAAAATGGTTCTGCTACCACACCAGTTTCAAATGCTTGTGGGATTATTCAGTTGGTAGGTACTTTTAGAACTATCACTATTAATTCGAGCCGACCATCAGGAGATATTCGTTTCAACAACTGGTCAGTAACCCTTGGTGGTGAGCCAGTTTGTATGCCAGACAATATCAAAAATGATGTTTTGGTAAGTGCAGGTCTTTCTCCTGTAGTACCTGGTGCAACACCAGTATATTTGAAATTGCAAAAGCGTATTGCTAATATTAAACCGAAGAATCCAAGTAATCCTGCTGGAAATCAAATAGTAACATTCGAAATAATTGTGAATAACTTTACAACGGTTGATGCTAAAAATATTTTCCTTGAAGATAAAATGGATGCTAAGTTTTTACCTGGCGCAATCGTAGCCGTAGCTTCGCCTTCAAAAATAATTAGATGGGTAGGACAAGTAACATCAAGTGGAAATGCAGCATACAATGGTGCAAGTGATCCAAACTTGATTACTTCTGAGCCAAACGTATTGAAAGCAGGCGGATATGTAGTAATCAATTATGCGTTTGAAATTAATCCCTCTTTGATTCCAGCAAATAGCCGTCACAATAATACGGTAAATGTTGGTTCTACTACAGATGCAGTTTTTGCAGAAGGTAACAAAGAGATTGAATTTGCTTTAAATTTACCAAAATCAGTAAGTTTACCACCAGCATCTACTACAATGAGTATTTGTAGTGCATCAGGTGCGCAAAGTTTCTCTCAGTATGTACAATCACAAGCGGGTACTAATATTGTACCTAATGCAGCGTGTGGATCAATAAAATGGTCTTGGACTTTACTTTCTGAAGTACAAAAATGTGGTAACGCATCTACAAAACAAATACGTTTCAAAGGAACAGATGGTTGTAGCAACTCGTATGAATACGATACAGAGTTTGTAGGTACTGACGAATGTCCTCCTATTTTTGATATGCTTCCGATGGACAAAACAGTAGAATGTTCTAATCCTGATGCTATCGCTACGGTTAATATGTGGCTTGCAGGAGCAGGTGGCGCATGGTTTGGTGACGTAGGTCAAACTCCACAACCAGTAACAGTTTCTCATGATTATACTGTTCAGGGTTGTGTACCAGGCAAATACGCAGTAAAATTCACTTTATCAGATGCTTGTGGAAATAAGATAAGTGCATCAGCAAATCTTACTGTGCTTGGAACATCAACGATAATTTTACCACCTACAAGTACGACAACATCTGTAATATCTTTGGTAAATAAAACTGTGGATAAAACTATTTATTGTAATCAAAATGCTATTTTTGATACACCTGATGTGAAAACAACTTGTACAAATGGTGTGAAAAGTAAAACTTTTGACGATAAAAAAGTAAAAGGAAGTTGCCCTTCTGAGTATGAGATAATTAGAACTTGGACAATTAAAGATGAGTGTAATGCTACTTTCAAAGTTGCACAATCTATTGCTGTAACAGATAATAATCCTCCTGTTTTCAATCCTAATTTGGTTAAGGTAGTTAAAATTTCAAAAGCTACATTCCCTATTTGGAAGAATTTTTACTTAAAAACACAAGTAAAAGCAACTGATGAGTGTTCTGCAACAGTAACTTTATCTCCTGCAACATTTACTACTGTAAATCCTAAAATAACGGATTGTCAAGTTGACGCAAGAGATG
>JANMGN010000718.1:0-2506 GCA_031374645.1 Chitinophagales bacterium
CAATAATCCGTGTATCTAAGTGCGGAACAGACATAGGTGGCGCACCAATTGCCGCTTTTCCATATACTTTTGCATGGTGTTTTTGTATCAAATCTTGGTTATTACAAATCAGCCACTGACCACTCACGGGAAAACCGCCAAAACCTTTTCCTTCTTCTATACCAGATTTTTCGAGCAAGGGCAAAGAACCTCCACCAGCACCTATAAATACAAATTGCGTACGAACATTTCGCTCTTTTCCAGTCTTTTTATCTTCCACTCGCACATTCCAAGTTTTATCTTCATTTTGCCATAATTTTTCAACATCATGCTGCAAAAAAACCTCCACATCATATCCGCCTTTCAGATGCTCAAACAAGGCTCTGGTCATTGCACCAAAATTTACATCAGTTCCCATTTCTACACGAGTTGCAGCCATTGCTTGATTATCAGTTCTATTTTCCATAATCAGTGGCATCCATTCTGTCAATTTAGCTTTATCTTCGGAATATTCCATTTCCTTAAAAAGATGACAAGTTTGAAGCGCATCGTAGCGTTTTTTCAAAAAATTTACGTTTTCTTCGCCCATTACAAGGCTCAAATGTGGAATTTCGTTAATAAACGTATTCGGAGAATGAAAATAACCGTCTTTGAGCAAGTATGCCCAAAATTGTTTTGATACTTCAAAAGACTCCATAATTTTTATAGCTTTTGAAACATCTACTGTGCCGTCTTCATTTTCAGGCGTATAATTAAGTTCGCAAAGTGCAGAGTGACCTGTACCAGCATTGTTCCAAGCATCAGAACTCTCGGCAGCAACTTTATCCAAGCGTTCAAAAATCTCTATTTTCAAATCTGGTTGCAATTCTTTGAGCAATGCACCAAGTGTCGCGCTCATGATGCCTGCGCCGATAAGCACCACATCACATTCTATTTGTTCGTTGTCGGTATGTTTTAACATAAAAATAAGGTAACAATGATAAAAAAGCGAAGTTAAGCATTTTTTTATAATAGGTAAAAATTCTTGTTCCAATTCCTTAAAAATAAGGACTAAAAAAAATTATATACAATTATTAGCGTATTTAAAATCCTTTTTGACGTATCTTTGTTTTAGCTTCTATAAATTTATAGAATACAAAAATTATGGATACAAATAATCTTTTAGAAAAAGCATTGCGTTATGAATGGCTTACGCCAGAAGAAGGTGTTTTTTTGTTTGAAAATGCAAGTACAGCAGAACTGATGTACGTCGGGAATCAGATGCGTCAGCATCACGTTCCGAACAATACTGTTACGTGGATTATTGACCGTAATTCTAATACAACAAATGTATGTATTGCAAATTGTAAATTTTGTAATTTTTACCGTCGCCCTGGTCACGAGGAGGCTTACATCACTACGCTTGAAGAATATCGTGTAAAAATCGAAGAAACTTTTGCTTTTGGTGGCGAACAATTGCTTTTACAAGGCGGACATCATCCAGATTTAGGATTAGCTTATTACAGCAAATTGTTTAGCGATTTGAAAGGAATGTACCCAAATTTGAAATTACACGCCTTAGGCCCACCTGAGATTGCGCATATTTCAAAGTTAGAAAAAATGTCACATTACGACGTTTTGAGTGCATTGAAAGATGCAGGATTAGATTCTTTGCCTGGCGCAGGAGCAGAAATCCTAAATGATCGTGTTCGCCGTTTGATTTCAAAAGGAAAATGTGGTCGTCAAGAGTGGCTCGATGTGATGCGTGCAGCACATCAATTGCATCTGACCACTTCTGCTACGATGATGTTTGGGCATATCGAAACGAACCTCGAACGCATGGAACATTTTGCAGACATTCGTCAAGTACAATCAGAAAAACCAGCTGATGCAAATGGTTTTTTAGCCTTTATTCCGTGGCCTTTCCAAGACGAAGATACAATTTTGAAAAAAATTAAGCGTGCAAGAAATACCGTTACAGGCGATGAATATGTGCGAATGATAGCGATGAGTAGGATTATGTTGCCTAATGTGAAAAATATTCAAGCGTCTTGGCTGACCGTTGGGAAACAAGTGGCGCAAGTTTGTTTGCACTCAGGAGCAAATGATTTTGGAAGTATTATGATAGAAGAAAATGTGGTTTCGGCTGCAGGTGCAGCATTTCGGTTTACAGCAGATGGTATTCAAAAAGCCATCAAAGAAGGCGGTTATACGCCTCAGTTGCGTGACCAACAATACAATTATAGAGAACTTCCAGCCAATATTAAGCAACAAACCTTAGACCATGCAACAATGGTGGTAGATTAAAAACGGATTAATTATGTCAAAACTTTTTTTGATACCTACACCGCTTGGAGAAGGCGAAACGGCTTCTATTCCAGCGTATGTTGCAGATATTATACGTGATTTAGATACATTTATAGTAGAAAAAGCAAAAACAGCTCGACACCACATCAAGGCAATTTGCCCTGATGTGGTGTTGCAAAGTTTGACGATGTGCGAACTGAACGAACACGAACTAAAAACAGCAGAAACATTTTTTTTAGAA
>JANMGN010000202.1:0-1971 GCA_031374645.1 Chitinophagales bacterium
GGAGATATTGATGCAGATAAAACAAAATGGAATGGTGTGGTAAAAGGTGCAACGATAATCGAAGTGCCAAAAGATAGCACACAAAAATACACCATTCCATTTTGTTTTATCTGCATCAATATCTCCTGTAGTAACACTAAGCGTTCCTACAGGAGATATTGATGCAGATAAAACAAAATGGAATGGTGTGGTAAAAGGTGCAACGATAATCGAAGTGCCAAAAGATAGCACACAAAAATACACCGTAACAGCTTATAGTAAAGATGGTTGCGAAAGTACCGACACGATAAAAGTATATGTCATAAAAGTACCAAAAGTAATTACACCAGACGACAATAAAGGTAAAAACAACCTATTTCAAGTGATAGATTTTCCAGAAATTGCTGCTGATATTCAAGAAGTTACCGTTATTAATAGATGGGGCGAAGTGGTTTATACTGCTACAAATAACAATGGTTGGGATGGCTCATATACAGTAGGAAAAGATGACTATGTACCAAGCGATGTGTATATTTATCAGCTAAAAGCAAAAATGAAAAATAATGGTACAATCGTTTTACTTCGAGGCGAGGTAATGGTACTGAGATAACGTTTTTCATTTAAAATAAAAAAATCCCGATAAGTGTTCGCTTATCGGGATTTTTTTTGATAAAAATCCTATTTACTCAATATAGCCTTCTACAATTTGCTTTATCTGCGAATGGCTTTCGCTAAACGCATTCCAAATTGAAGTACACCAAATCATAATCATTTTATTTCTTTCTTTACCTTCACTTGCTTTTAAAACTGCATCAATAGTTACCTCTCCCCTATTTTCTGGCAGTATAAAAGTTGTCCAATTTTTTTTATTTTTACTCATTAAAGTATGAAAATTCTGAACTTCTTTGCCCGTGTAGTTTTTTTCAATAAGTAAATACAATCCTACCAAGGCAAATGTCAAACTTATACTTTTCGTATATTCGTTAGCTGTTTGAGCAGTGTAAGCATCTACGATACATTGATGAATGAAATATTCATCTTTCAACGCCAAGGTATAATATGCTAATTCATGGAATTTTGTATTGACTGAATTTTGCATTGACGGTTAATTTGTTCTCAAATCTTCTACGTGAACGCCAGGATAATTGGCTTTGTTAAAAGCGAACTTGCTTTCAGCGATTGTTTTATTGGTCAAAAATTTAGAAATCGTTAGTTTAAAACGAGAGCCATCTTTATTTGAAGTGAACATCGAAACGATTTGATTGTTCTTTTTATCCACCGCAATACGAAATTTGGAGTAAGGCGAATTATTTCTGTCCGTTGGTTTTACCTCAATATAAGTAACAGCTTTGCCCGCTTCTTCGCCCGTTCCTGCCGAATAACAAATAAAATTACCTTGATTATACAGCTTCAACATAGATTTTGGAGAAAAAGAATTTGCTGCACTACTATTTTCAGCATCGTTGATTTGTATTTCCTTGTTTTTCTTCAAGTACAAATAAGTGCTTTTTCCATCACAAATGACTTCTTGGTCAGCCAAATTTACACGGTAACGCTCGCCCGATTGAAACATTTTTCCTATTTGTACTTCTTTTTTCTGATTTGGCATTTCTATCGAAAGCGAAAAATCAGCTTCCAAATTGGCATAACCTTCATATTTCTGACGAATTTGGTCTAATAATGCTTGTGCAGCAGGATCTGTCTGCTCCACACTCGGCGCAGCTATTTTAGGTGTTTTATTTTTTTTCTGTCCAAAGACATTTAATGCTATAGCAATCAATGCTAAAAATAAGATATTCTTTTTCATCTTGTAAATAAAATATTAAAAAATTGATGGATAAAAACTGTCCGATTAAAACGCAAAGTTACCCTAAACGTTGTACAAGTCGTACTAAAAGTTTGTTAAAAATAAATTGCCCAAAAGCACATTTTTTTTATTTTTAAGTAAAAAATAAATTATTATATATTTTTTTTAAAAAAAGTAAAAAAAAA
>JANMGN010000777.1:0-3204 GCA_031374645.1 Chitinophagales bacterium
ACGTCTTAGTTTGTGCAAAATAATAGAAATACCTTTTTATCTTTGCGCTCATTACTAAACATAGTGGTAAACACCTAAAAATATTCAATGCAAGAACAATCTAACGTAGAAACCGCCCAAAAACTGGGTTTGACAGAAGCCGAATTTCATAAAATTTGTGAAATTATGGGACGTACTCCAAATTTTACAGAACTTAGTATTTTTTCTGTGATGTGGTCGGAGCATTGCTCGTATAAAAATTCTATTACACATTTGAAAAAATTGCCACGTGACGGTGGTCGTTTGCTCATCGGTGCAGGCGAAGAAAATGCTGGATTAGTAGATATTGGCGATGGTTTAGGCTGCGTTTTTAAAATAGAAAGTCATAATCATCCATCGGCAATCGAGCCTTTTCAAGGAGCTGCAACAGGCGTTGGAGGTATTCATCGAGATATTTTTACGATGGGCGCAAGACCAATCGCTTCGCTTAATTCACTCCGTTTTGGCGATTTAGAAAGCGAGCGTATGAAAGGTTTGGTCAAAGGCGTGGTACATGGAATCAGTTTTTATGGCAACTGTTTTGGTGTCCCGACCGTTGGTGGCGAGGTTTATTTTAATGACTGCTACAACCATGATATATTAGTAAATGCGATGTCGGTTGGTATCGTAAAAGTGGGCGAAACAGTGTCCGCTTGTGCAGACGGACCAGGAAATCCTGTGTTTATCGTAGGTTCAGCAACTGGAAAAGATGGTATTCACGGAGCTACTTTTGCCTCAGCGGATTTGACAGAAGATTCTGCAAAAGACCTTCCTGCGGTACAAGTTGGCGACCCTTTTCAAGAAAAATTATTGTTAGAAGCTACTTTGGAAGCTATAAAAACAGGTGCAATCGTCGGTATGCAAGATATGGGAGCAGCAGGTATTACTTGCTCTACTTCCGAAATGTCTGCTAAAAGCGGTACAGGTATGATTATTAACCTCGACAAAGTACCGACACGTCAAGCAAATATGAAACCTTTTGAAATTTTATTGTCAGAAAGCCAAGAGCGTATGTTGATTGTTTGTAAAAAGGGCGAAGAACAAAAACTCTACGATGTATTTGATAAATGGGATTTGGAATGTGAAATCATTGGCGAAGTAACAGATACTGGTCGTTTGGAGTATTTTCAAAATGGCGAAAAAGTAGCCGATGTACCAGCAGAACCTTTGGTTTTAGGCGGTGGCGCACCTGTATATGAGCGTGAATATACTACGCCTAAGTATTTGAAAAAAATTGCCAAGTTCAATTTAGATAACGTAAAACAACCGACAGATTTTGTAAAAACAGCTAAAAAATTGTGGAAATCGCCTAATATTGCTTCAAAAAAATGGATTTATGAGCAGTATGATAGTATGATACGTACTAATACGCAAACGACCAATTCGCCAAGCGACGCAGCAATTATCAGAGTAAAAGGCACTAATAAATCATTGGCGGTCACGACCGATTGTAACTCGGCTTACGTATATGCAGATCCGCACAAAGGCGGAATGATTGCCGTTGCAGAAGCAGCTCGTAACATCGTTTGCTCAGGCGGACAACCTGTTGCGATTACCAATTGCTTGAATTTTGGAAATCCTTACAATCCAGAAGTATTTTATCAATTTGCTTTTGCAGTAAAAGGGATGGGCGATGCTTGTAGAAAATTCGACACACCTGTTACGGGTGGTAACGTGAGTTTTTACAATCAGTCAAATATGAAAGGCAAAATCGAGCCTGTTTATCCTACGCCAACTATCGGAATGTTGGGAATTTTGGACGACCAAAATAAAACAATGACCTTGGATTTTAAGCAAGAAGGCGATTTGATTTATTTAATCGGAGAAACAAAAAATGACCTCGGAAGCTCAGAATATTTACAATTTGTAAAAAATATAAAATACTCAAATTGTCCAGATTTTGACCTCGAAACTGAATATGCACTACAACAAAACGTAGCAGAATTGATACAAAAAGGTTTAGTGCAATCTGTACATGATGTTTCGGAAGGCGGAATTTTTACGACATTGGTAGAAAGTGCTATGCCTCAAAATTTAGGCTTTGAAATCGTTACAAACAAAAGTATCCGTAAAGATTGTTTCCTATTTGGCGAAAATCAAAGTAGGGTAGTAGTTTCGATTTCTCCTTCACAAAAAGCTGATTTTGAGCTATTTATAAAAAGCAAAAATCAAAATATGACTTTTTTGGGAACGGTAAAAAACAACAAAATTTTGATAGACGGAGAAGATTTTGGAGCAGTTTCAGCGTGGAAAAAGACGTATGATAGTGTGTTAGGGAATATTATGGGGAAATAAAACAAACGCCACAAAATATGAAGGAGCATATTTTGTGGCGTTTTTTTATACCAACAATCTCGTTTCCAAGATTTTTCTAAATTTTATTAAAATAGCAATAATTTTCAACAAAAAAATTGATGGGTTTTCTTTACAGAACTCTAAATAACAGAGTATGTTCCTAAATTTTTTTTAACCGATTCATTATATCTAAAATTCTTTGTTGTCGAGTTTCTGGTCTTTTTGCCAAAACAAGTCTGTACAACATTTCTTTTTTTACTGATTTCGTCAGACTAAGAAATTTATCCTTTGTACCTTCATTTTCACTAAAAGCAATTTCTAAATCTTCTGGTACGATTAGCTCCTCGACCTCATCTAAAATAGTCCAAGAACCGTTTTGTTTTGCAATTTTGATACACGCCAAACCTGCCGCTGACATTAAATTCTCTGCCTCTAAGCGTTTTATTTTTTCTTTATTTACTTTTGACCAAACACTTTTGGGTTTTCTTTTCGTAAAAAATTGCTTATAAGTGTCTTCATCAATTGGTTTTGCAGTGCTATCTATCCAACCAAAACAAAGAGCTTCGTCCACAGCGTCACTCCACGAAAGTGAGGGCTGATTTGTTTTTTTCTTATAATAAAGCAACCAAACGGCTTGTTTTGAAGCATGATTTTCTTTTAACCAAGCTCTCCAAGCGGCTTTACTCTCGGGATAAAATAATTCAGTTTCTTCTTTTTGCATAATTTCTTTATAGTTTACCTACAAAGATAAGTAGAGTGGTAAAAAAGAAATAATTTTTTTCAAAAAAAATTAAAATTAAATCGGAACAATCATTCCAATATGTATATCTTTGCAGCGTGATAAAAATCTGATAAAAGGGTAAAAACTTACGCAGCTTAGTATAGTTTACT
>JANMGN010000311.1:0-2263 GCA_031374645.1 Chitinophagales bacterium
CTTTTTGAGTGTTTTAAATAGATGAAAAAGACAAAAATTACGGCAGTAAGCTACTTGAATACAAAACCTTTTCTGTATGGTATTTTTAAACATAAAATAGCTGAAAGTATAGATTTAGAGCTAAATATTCCTTCTGTTTGCGCTCAATTATTACGTAACGGAGAAGTGGATTTGGCGTTAGTTCCTGTGGCAATTATTCCTGAACTGGAAAATGCAAAGATTGTTTCTAATTATTGTATCGGTACAGATGGTAAAGTTCGGACGGTTTGTTTGTATGGAAAAACGCCTATTCAAGAATGGGATAAGCTGTATTTGGATTTTCATTCTCGTACTTCTGTGGAATTGACAAAGGTTTTATTGAAAGAACATTTTAAATTATCGCCAGAATTTATCCCTGCAACAGAAGGTTTTATAGATAATATTGAAGGAAAAACAGGTGGATTGGTCATCGGAGATAGGACCTTTGCCTTACCTTTTTGTTTTCCCTATATTTATGATTTGGGCGAAATTTGGCAACAACATACAGGGCTGCCTTTTGTTTTTGCAGCTTGGGTCACAACAAAAGAGTTAGATCCTGAATTTCTCGTTCAGTTCAATGAGGCTTTGGCTATGGGCTTAGATTTTATTCCGCAACTTATTTATTTGATGCCCGATGAATACAAAGGTGCAAATTTGAGTGAGTATTTCAACCAAAATATACGATATGAGTGGTCAGATAAAAAACGAAATGCATTGTCGCTTTTTTTAGAAAAATTAAACTATACGAAACCTTTGATTTTTGAGTAATTAGGCGCTTGTAAGTAGTTGGGCTAAAATAACCGCAATTTTTTTAAGGGAAGTCGTTGTAAAATAACAACGTAACTTCCTTGCAGTCAGTTACTTATGTTATTTTACAACGCCAAAAAAATTACCGATTATTTCTATACGCCTACTTAAAATAAAACTTTAGTATCGAAAAAAAACTAAATATCACTATTTTGGGCAGCGGAACATCACAAGGTGTGCCTGTGATTGCTTGTAATTGCGTAGTTTGTTGCTCGGAAAATCCATGCGATAAGCGGTTGCGTGTAGCTTGCCTTGTGAGCGATGGCGAAACGCAAATTGTGATAGATGTAGGCAGCGATTTTAGACAACAAATGTTGCAAAATAGAGTGCAAAAATTGGATGCTGTATTGATTACACATGAGCATAATGACCATACGGCAGGTCTTGACGATTTGCGTTCGTTCAATTTCAGACAAGGTTTTGATATGCCTATTTTTACGAGCCAACAAGTTTTAGATGATTTGAAAAAACGTTTTGCTTATACTTTTGCAGAAAATTTATATCCTGGCGCACCACGGTTTGAGTGGAATATTATTTCGCACGAAAATAATTTTAGTATAAAATCATTGGAGATTATTCCTATCAAAATTATGCACGGAGATTTACCTATTTTAGGTTTTAGAATTGGAGATTTTGCTTATTTGACAGACATAAAAAGCCTTCCAGAAAAAGAATTTTCTAAATTAAAATCACTCAAAGTGCTGATTTTGAGTGCTATACATTTTCAGGAACACCACGCTCATTTTAATATTCAAGAAGCACTGGCTTTTGTAAAAAAAGTAAAACCAGAGAAAACTTATCTCACGCATATCAGCCACACGATGGGATTACACGATGAAATTAATCCACTTTTACCCGAAAATGTAGCATTGGCTTATGATGGTCTGACGATTATAAGTTCTTAATTATTCCATATTCGTCTTTATTTTTAGTAGCTCTGCATAAGGATGCTCTTGTAAAATGAGGTTGTCCAAATGATAAAAACAAAGGGTTCTGCGCTCTTTGGGCAAATAATCGGAAAGCATGGTTGCCGCCGCTTCGAGTTGCTCTTGATTGGCATTTTCCAAACGTATAATATCATTTTCGTAGCAGAAATATCCATGTGCGTAGGTACTTTCCAAAACTTTATATTGTCCATTTTCCATTTTTTGAAACAGCTCTTCGTCAGCGAAATCGCTTGTGTTGGCAGCATTTAACAATTGCACCACACGACCGTCACGCATCACTACTGCCCACTGAAAAAGGGGCAAAGCAATATCCAAAGGCAGCGTGTAGCTTTTGCAATATTCTACATATAATTTTGCAGTTTCAAGGTCGAGAATTGAATTTTTTGTATTGGGATTTTCTAAATCTCCCATATTATAAAACATCAACATTCCTCGTTTTACAGGCGGAATTCCTGTTTTTTCAGCATACTTAATTTGGTGTAATCGAATGG
>JANMGN010000312.1:0-1612 GCA_031374645.1 Chitinophagales bacterium
TTAATTTTATATTAAAAAAAGCCGCTTTTCATCGAAAAGCGGCTTTTTTAATTTTCATGATTAATAGATTTGAAGCGTAGTTCCAAAGTATCCGTAACCATTTTGTATATTTTTTCTAACTGAATAGGCTCTCTTTTGAGTAAATCCAAATTTTGTTTTACTTCTTCTTCCGAAACATTATGGATTTCATAGATTTGCTTATAATAAATAGCCGTCATGCTGTCTTTTTGTGTACCTGACAAATAACCAGCTGCACTTTCCGCAGTATGAATGTCTGCTAAAACAGATACCATCTTATTTACAGGTAAACTGATTTTTATTTTATCGTTTTTGCAAGCAAAGAGTGATAAGAAAGCAACTATGAAAATAATATTTTTATACTTCTTTGGCATATTCATCTAAGATTTCTTTCGGAAACCAGTATTTTTCAAGCGTAACATTTTGGGAATTAAAATTTGCCCAATCATTATCATGTAAGGTTAATTTTACAATTCCGCAAGTAGGTACTTCCGCAAATAAATATTCTTTTAGAAAAGTAGCGGCTAAATCTGAAAGCCCAGGATTGTGACCGAAAAGACAAACAATATTGTGCTTATTATCTATTTTTTTGATAGTCGAACTAATTGTGTCTTCTGTAGCGTGATAGAGCGAACTTTTTTTGACAATTGCGCTTTCTTCTATATCCAAAGATTTTACAAAATACTGTGCTGTCGAAAAAGCTCTTTGTGCGGTACTACTCAAAATTAAATCTACTTTTGGACAAATACTCTTAAAAAGTTCTGCCATTTTTGGTGCATCGTGATGTCCCCTTGTTGAGAGGGGTCTATCAAAATCCGTTATTCCAGCGAAATCCCACTCGGATTTCGCATGGCGAATCAAATAAAAATGTTTCATGTGACTTCGTGAAATGTTGAATTTTAGTTAAAATCTATAAAGATTTCATTTGGTCTGCAAAAGTACAAACAAATAGATGTACCAACAAGTATTATCGACAAATAAATTTATTTTAGTATAAAATGTTTGGCATAATTCACATCCAAGGCTTTCAAACGAACTGCTTCTAAGTTTAATCTACTTTGAAAACTAGCCCAATTTTTTTCTTTCATTGGCGACCAAACTGCCTCAGAAAGTGCAATTGCCCTTGGATATGCCATGTATTCTAATTGTTTAGACGTAGTTATGTACTCTGTCCAAAGATTAGCCTGCGCTCCTAAAATATGTTTAGCCTCCTCTTCGCTTAGCTCTTTTGGTGTAGGGTCGTAGCTATATACTTTTTGTACATCTGTAAAACCACCAATTGCCAAAGGCTCATTTTTACGATTTTTACTTTGGTAATGATCAAAATAGCAGTACGGACTTGGTGTCATAATAGCGTCATGTCCTTGTTTTGCTGCTGCAATTCCGCCTTCTGTTCCTCTCCAACTCATTACGGTCGCATTATCAGAAAGGCCTCCTTCTAAGATTTCGTCCCAACCAATTATTTTTTTTCCTCTTGAATTAACAAATTTTTCAATCCTACGAATAATATAAGATTGCAATTCCATTTCGTCTTTTAGTCCTTCTTTTTTCATCAAACCTTGACAAAAATCACTTTCTTTCCAGCGAGTTTTTG
>JANMGN010000794.1:0-8068 GCA_031374645.1 Chitinophagales bacterium
GGTAATGATACTTTCGACATAGAAAATCTTGGAAACGGTATGTATTATGTACAATTGCAACAAACTGGCGTATGTTTAGAAATACATAAAATCGTATTAATTAAATAATTTATTAACCAAATCCTTGGTGCAGTACTGCACCAAGGACTTATTATTTCCAATAATATGAAAAAAATACTCTTATTTATAGCACTGTTTTGCCCCCTTTTGTTACAAGCTCAAAAACACGACTACAATTGGATAACTGGTTATGATGGTTTTAGTAAAGATTCAATTCAGGCAGAAGCACAAGAGTTCGGACTAACATTTAGTAGTTTTTTAGATGAAAAAATTAGTAAGAAATATATTTACTCTAAAATTTGGATGCGTAGTACGAGTACAACAATGTCTGACAAAAATGGTAATTTATTATTTTATACAAATGGAAGTATTATACACAATAAAGATAATAATATACTAAAAAATAGCGAAAAATTTAATACTACCAAATACCAAGAGGAAGACTCAAACAAAGGGCTATCCAATGGACAGGCTATTACTGCCTTGCCTCATCCCAACAAGGAGAATTTGTACTATCTCCTTTACGGTAAGATGGCTGTTGGAAAAGGGATTTACAGCCTTGGATTAAACTATGCCTTGATAGATATGAATGGCGACAATGGAAAAGGCGAAATGAAAATAAAAAATGAAAAAATAATAGAAGATACTTTGGTATTAGGAGATATTACGACTACAAAACACGCTAATGGTAGAGATTGGTGGATACTACAATTTGTCGATAAAACTAATAAATATTATAGAATATTGCTATCCCCTAAAGGATTTGAAGTCTTTTCGCCTCAAATCATAGGAGATACATTAGAAACAGTAATATCTCAGGCATGTTTTTCTCCGAATGGTAAAAAATTTGCTCGTTGCGGACTAAAAAATTCTGGCACACCAGCCCAATTTAATATTTATGATTTTGACAGATGCACTGGTTTATTATCCAATCATAAAAGATTAAAATATTATGTAGAAAAAGAGTCTGCTGCTGGTATTAGTTTTTCCTATGATAGTAAGTTGGCTTACACATTTTCTAACACAAGAGCTATACAATGGGATTTGAGCGCAAAAGATATCAGCACTACTGGCGATACTATCGCTTTTTATGATGGTTATAAAGAAGAAGATAAATATGCTACTAATTTTTATTTACCTCAAATAGCACCTGATGGTAAAATATATATCAATTCCAGTAATGGAAGTAAATATTTGCATGTAATCCATACACCGAACAAAAAAGGAAAAGATTGCCAATTGCAACAGCGAGGTTTTCGCTTAAAATCATGGAACGCTTTCTCCATTCCCAATCATCCCAATTACCGCCTTGGTCCGCTTGACGGTAGCCCCTGCGATACGCTCGGTATAGATAATATACCCGTAGCCCTTTTTCGCTATGACCAAGACACGCTCAATACTACATTCGTGGAATTTACAGACCTCAGCCACCACGAACCAGCGAATTGGGAATGGGATTTTGGAGATGGCACGCCCAAAAGTAAGCTGCAAGAACCCAATCATCTTTTTTCAAAAAAAGGAGAATACAATGTATGCCTTACGGTAAGCAACAAATATGGAAAACATACTGCTTGTAAAAAAGTAGTGATTAATGGGACCACAGCAACTAATGAACCCGATTTTGATAAAAATATTTCTATTTACCCCAATCCAATAAGTGATATTCTAAACATAGAAAACCCTGATAATCAAACCATTACGATAACTGATGTGTTAGGAAAAACGATGCTTACAGAAAAAATAATAGCAGGAAAAAATAGTATAAATCTAAGTGATTTTCCAAACGGAGCATATATTTTGAAAGTTGGAAACGCTACTTGCAAAATTATAAAAATATAATTTCACAATCAGGCGGTTGAAAATAGGAGGCATCTTGAATTTTTATAAATTTTTTAGAAAAGCACTAATTATATTGTTTTCACTACGTTTTTTAGGAGTAACTACTTAGCCGATAGCCTTATTGTTTTGCAAAATGACTTTTTTATTAAAAACAGAGTTGGTTTTGCATTAGTTTTGTCGTGAACAGGAGTTCCCGACGTACAAGGCTAAGTAGTTACATTTTGCTTTTACTAAGCAAAGGAACTAAAATAATCGTTACTTTTTTCTTTCAAATGTTAAATATTCAAAATACCACGAATAGGGTATAAATATTAAGATTTTTTGGAATGTGTTTTGCAACTACTATTATATCAGTTAGAAAACACAAAGTCAGTTGCTTTTGAGAACAGCAACTTTTTAAGGTAAACATACAATCGCTTCTTCGAGAAAACTTTCTCCTCTATTTTACACACATCCGATAAACATGGCGTAGTTTCATGTTATCACACTTTCATTTTTTTTAATTTAGAACCGACCTATCCTAAATCCTTTCCAAAAGAAAGGACTTATTGATTTGTAATTCACGATAGTTTTGAGCCTTTTATTTGGTAATATCAAAGATTAAAATCAATAATAACGATTATGGATAGGTTGTTATCATTTTTTAAATAAAAATTATTGTAATCATTTAAGCTGTTGGGCTAAATTTTTGCTTTAAATCTAAAAAATTTACACTTGTAAAAGCATTTGTCTTGACGGATAAATGCCTAAGGCTTTATAATTTTTTATTCTTGGCTGTGTTACGACACCTCATTGAATGGGCTATGCTATGCCTTTTAGAAAACAAAATAAAATTGTATAACAAAATAATTTTTCAATAATCAATTGATTATGAGGTGTTTGTATTCATCATTCTACATTCATCATTTTGCATTAACTCGATTTCATTCATCATTTTTTTTATAAATTATTATCATCATGAACACTCAACAGTATTTTTCAAATTTCTTTAAAAAAGGCATTCTTTATACTTTTTTTACACTTATTACACTTTTTTCACTAAAAGCACAATGTACACTAACACCTTGGTCGGCAATATCTTATCAACCGATGACGGCAAGTTGCCAAAGTTTGACGATTAGTCCGATGACTTTTTTGCAAGATTTAGATGCTTCTTGTCCATCAGGAATAGGTGTTTCATTTAACCTAAAAATATACGATGCTGCTGGTACTACCGCAGTATATGATTTTAATAATCTTGGAGGAAATGCTGGTTCGTTTCCCATTATAGACTTAAACGCCTTGAATTTGGCAGGAAAAAAACGCAAAGCACGTATCGAACGCATCCCTTCGGGTCAGTTCGTCACTTTTGAAGTTATTTTTCAAGTACCTATTTCTTGTGGCGCTGCAAAAACACTTGACGCAAACGATGATTTGAGCCTTTCAAATCCTGTATTGATACCTACGAATGCTTCATCTTGTATGGGTTCATTTTTGGGAAACCTTTGTATTGACAACTCAACTGTTATTGTTACAAACTTACCTTGTAATGACGCAAGTGGAAATTACAGAAGGATAACAAGGGTTGTTAAAAGCGGCGATAATACGACGGGTGCTTGCTCTCAAACGATTTTTTTGAAAAAAGCAGACATCACAACTGCCTCAGCACCAGCGAATTACACTGACCCAACGAACAAAGGTTGTGCTTTTTTGCTCGCAAACCGTCATCCGAATACGACTGGTTTTCCGATGTACAATGGCAAACCTTTGAGCAATGCAACAGCAGTAGCAGGTACGCCTTATACGTTTGGAAATATCGAAGTAGCTTATACAGATGCACTACAAACACCTGCTTGTGGCGGAGAAGTTTTTTACAAAAGAACATGGACAATAAAAGACCTTTGTAATGCAGCAGTGACGCAAAGTTTTGTACAAGATATTCGCTCAAAAGAAACACAATCGCCTGTTATTCAGCCAGTTGCAAATATTACGATAAATACTTCTACTTCAAGTTGTTTTGCTGAAAATTTCCAAATACCGAGTGCCGTAGTTGCCAACAATTGTTCTACACCAACGGTTAGTGTTTTGATTACGAATGCTGCAACCTCGCTCACAACGACAAACGGCGGTACTATCGCAAGCCTCGGAACAGGTGTTTACAATATAAAATATACCGCTACGGATGATTGTGGAAATCCTCCGACGACGACAAATATTAGTTTGACCATCATAGATGCGACAGTGCCTTCGGTTACTTGTTCTTCAAAAATGGTTGCGCTTAACAATGTTGGTACAGGCTCTACTTCGGCTGCAAAATTTATTGACCAACTGAATGACAATTGTGGCGCTTCGCTCGCTATGGTGCAGGTAAAACGCATGAATGACCCAAACACAGCTTACGCAAATACGCTTGGCGTGACTTGTGCAGACATCAATAAGCCATTTATGATAATGCTAAAAGCGAGTGATTTTGCAGGAAATTTGAATTATTGTATGACAACAGTAGATGTACAAGATAAACTTGCGCCTCAGTTTGTTCAGCTATCAGATTCTATTGTAAATTGCCCTGTCGATACCAATTATTTGAAATCTTTGAACCCAATTGTGACGGACGGTTGTACGCTTACTTTGAAAAAAAGCATCAAAAATTGGACAATTGCAAATTGCCAAACTGGAACTTTTGACCTTTGTTATACAGCAACTGATGGTGTAGGAAATACCTCTACGATGACCCGTAAAATTACGGTTGTAAACCCTAATCCGTTCACTAAGTCAATGATTACCAGACCCAAAGATATTACGATAAAAAACTTTAATGGTAGTTTGGCATTATTAGAACCTGAAAAATTAGATACTGGCTCGTATGCGCCAGCTGTTCCAAAATGGAATTATAATGGTTGTGATTTGGTGGCTGTAAGTATGAAAGACGATGTTTTTTACGTAAACGGTTCGAGTTGTTGTTTTAAAATATTCCGTACTTGGAAAATAGCAAATTGTTGTATGATGGATCCGCTTGTACCTGGACCAAAAGTTTTAGATGAGTTTGTACAAGTAATAAAAATTGAAGATACGGTTGCTCCCGTGATAAAAGGTATGCCAACGGATATTACTGTAGGGACGCAAAATTGTGTAGCAGCAGTTACGTTACCTAAGCCGAACTCTATCGACGATTGTGCAGGAACACTGCCTTTGACAAATATTGTAGTAACTACTAATTTACCAAATAAAAGTGCTACTGATAATTATCAATATACCAACGTTCCGAAAGGAGTTTATGACGTAACATACACTGTAACAGATGCTTGTGGAAATGTAACGAACGGAAAGTACAAAGTAACGGTAAAGGATTTGATAAAACCTACACCGATTGCAGCACATGGTTTGGCAGCAAATTTGGGTCAAGATGGAACTTTGATGCTTACGGCAAAACATTTTGACAAAGGTAGTAAAGATAATTGTACGCCAAGCAACAAATTGGTATTTGCATTTTCACCAGACCCAAAAGATACGATGATTATGTACGATTGCAACACGTTTAAATCAATGTGTGATAGTCAAAAAATCGCTGTTTTAGTAAAACTATGGGTACGTGACGAGGCAGGAAACTGGGATTATGTAGAAACTTATTTGGCACTTTCAAAGTTCAATACGCCTTGTACTTGTTTTAAAAACATTGCAGGAGCGATAAAAACAGCGAAAGGTGACAAAGTTCAAGATGTTTTGGTCAATATTACGAGCAATGGCGTTTCGATTATAAAACCTTTTACGACCAATGCGAGTGGCGTATTTTCTGTACCAAATATTACGTCGGGAAATAGCTTTACGGTTGCGCCAAAAAAGAACGATGATGTTGTAAATGGTGTTTCGACTTCAGATATTGTTTTGATTACCAAACATATTTTAGGACAACAGACGTTTACGTCGCCTTATCAATGGATTGCGGCAGACATTAATAAAAATGGAAAAGTAACGACGGGCGATGTCGTAGAATTGAGAAAATTGATTTTGGGAACAAATACTATTTTTACAAATAATAATTCTTGGCGTTTTGTGGACAATTCATTTACGTTTAAAAATGTAAATGACCCATTGTCAGAAGTTTTTCCAGAAATAAAACAAGTACAAGGAAGTAGCACAAATACGGATTTTATAGCGGTAAAAATTGGAGATATTAACAACTCCGCAAAGGCAAATAATGCAGTAACACCTGCTGGTACTCGTGGCGGGAACGCACTCGAATTTATGGTCAATGACATGAAAGTTCAAGCAGGCGAAACGTACAATATTCCTTTCAAAGTGAAGGATTTACAAGATATTGCAGGTTACCAATTTACGTTGAATTACGATAAAAATTGCTTAGAATTTGCGAACGTAAAGAGCAATGAAAATGGTGCTGATGCAGATTTTGGTTTGACACATTTACAAGATGGCGTATTAACGACAAGTTGGATAAATCCTACAAATATCGCTTTCAATAAGATGGAAACGGTATTTACAGTCACTTTCAAGGCAAAAACAACGCAGTATTTGAGTAAGATGCTCAAATTCACTTCTGATTTGACCCGTGCAGAAGCCTATACACAAGCAGGCGAAGCGATGAATATTCAATTGGATTTTGCAGGAAGTGTAACTGCCACAAATGACATTGCGACGGACAAGTTTGAGTTGTATCAAAACCAACCCAATCCGTTCAAAAACGCTACTGTGATTGCTTTTAATTTGCCACAAGCAACACACGCTACATTGACCGTATATGACCAAACAGGTCGCATGATACAAAGAATTGATGATGATTTTAGTAAGGGTAGGAATGAAATGAAATTGGAGATTCTGGCTGCCGCAGGTTTGTATTTTTACAGACTTGATACGCCAGAATACTCCGCTACCCGAAGAATGTTGCTGATAGAATAAGAGAAAAAAATCCAGCGTACATCAAATGTACGCTGGATTTTTTTTATTTCAAGTTCCCTCAAAGGCAGATTTGAGTAATCAATGTTATATTTACTTTACTCTTCACAATTTTTTTCCAATTGCTCAAAAAATAGCTTAGTAATTTGCTTCGCATAAGGATTTACGGACATTTTCAAAATTAAAGGAATAGCTTTTATCAAATTTTTTTTACCCATATTCTTTGCCGAAACAGCAGTATAAAAAGCTGCCGAGTCGCTAACTTCGTCTGTATAACGACAGCGTAATCTTGCCTTTTTTTTATCCGAAATTCCTTTGCTAAATCCTACTATTTCTGCAAATATTTTATATCTATCTTTCTGATTATCAGTATTCTGTGATAAATAATAATCTCTAAAAATCTCTGAAACCTTCTTTCCGTTTTCACTTCTCAAATCATATTTTTGAGCAATAACGTAGCCATCAGTATTACCTAAAATATCAGCTGCCGATATAAAATTATCCAAGAGTTCTTGTTGTTTTGATGTAGTACATTCTCCTTTTTTTTTCTTTTCAAAATAAACTTCTGCCACCAAACTTCCCAAATCTCCAATCCAAGTCACAGCGTCCATATTGCTTTTAACTTTTATGCTTGAAGTAGGCAATCCTAAAAAACGAGGTGTACGAACAGCGTGCTGATGATTTGAAGCATCCATACCACAAAGCACGTGTCCAATATCCAAAATATCGTTATTTTCTAAGCGAATCTCTTGCGAGTTAAAAATATTATTGCGTAAAGTTACTTTTTGCAAAACACTATCCGTAGGAAACGAAATTGTATCTGTGAGCTTGATAATCAAGCCTGTAGATGTTTTGATTGCCTTAGGAGAAACATCAACAGGCTGCACTATTATACTGTCATAAGGACTTTTGATGTCTGCAACACCTTTTATGAGATACTTATCCCAAGCACTAAAAGCATAGTAAATTTTACGCAAGCGAGTAATCATCACTTTTGTATTTCTTTGCTCCGCTTCCGAATATTTTTGTTCTTCTTGTTCCAAAAGTGCGATACATTCCCGAATAGTCATTGCGCTATCAGGAGCATTTTTTTGAAAACTAAAATGAAGATTTTGAGCAAAAAGCGTTTTTTTTGTAAGCAAAAAAAACAAAATAATAAGTAGCTTACATTTCATAAACCTCAACAATTGGTTATTATTTTATCCGTTATTAATCATTACATTGTGTACTAAATAATCGAAAGTTTGCAACTACGGACTGACCTTAGCTCAATTCCGATTTT
>JANMGN010000810.1:0-3255 GCA_031374645.1 Chitinophagales bacterium
GTTAGTTTCTATATCTACCGCACCTGTTTTTACATTAAAGCCTGTATTCCTACTTGAAGTACTTAAATTAGGATTAATATCTCCAAACGTTAGGCTTTTGGCAGTGGCTATGTTATACCTTCTATCATGTAAGACAGTTTGGGTTAAATCACTATTCCCTAAATTCTGCGATGTAGGTATAGGAAAATTTACTTGTCCATATTTATTTGCTTTTACGCCGTTGATAGATAAAACTTGCGTCCCCGAACTGTCAATAGGCAACTCAAAATAATTGCTTTTTGTCATATTGGAAGATTGGTTTGAAAGTATTTGTGTATTAAAGTTTCCTTTTTGTATTAAAATACTTTCGCTACCATAATTTATGAAATTACTGCTATTACCAGATACCTTTACAAAACCATAGTCAAATGTTGTCAGGTTAAATTTCCCAATCTCTACCAAATTCGTAGGCTGACCAAATTTAATGCCTTTTAAATAAAAAGAGTTAGTAGTGTTATTTCCTGCTGCAACGACTTGCTGCAAAGTCAATAAAGGTGCAGAAGCATCAATAGCTTTTTTAACCGCTAAACTCGTAGGCAAGCCACTATGTGTTGCATTGATACTAATATTAGTATCAATTTTATTGATAGAATTAACTCCTACTCTGAGCCTATCTTTCGCAATAATTACATTAGATGCTGTAGTCGTTTTTTGCGCAAAAGAACAAACAGTAACAAGGAAAAATAAAAATAAAAATAATTTTCTCATCTTGAATAAATTTTAACGTTAATGACAGAACTTGTTGAAATATAAATATCGGAAACCTCCATGTAACAATCCAAACGAAACGTAGTCGTTTCGCTGATTTCTTCTAAAACAAGTTGTTTGCCGTCGTATAAAATCACTACCGATGTTAATCCTGTTACCTCCACGACTACCACTTCAAGCAATTTACCTATTCCGACTGAAACTTGCGCCAATTGAATATTAGAGATAGAAATTGGGATTAAAGCATTACCAAGCGTATTAAATTGCTGTATAGTTACTAAATTTTGTAATGTAGTGTCCAGATTATCTATTTGCGACATCGAAATACTGTCACCAACGTGCAAAAAACTATCTATCCAGGCATGGTATTGTGCTTGAAGAGGTTTTAAACCAGTCTTAAACCAGTCTTTAAGTTGTAATCTACTCGCTACACTCATATCAATATTCTTTGTAAAAACGCCACCACTAAAAACGGTGGTCTATTCTCATGTTTTTTATTGTCGCCTTGGAATGGAATAATTACGGGGCTAATAGTCAAGTCAGGCTCTACACCTGAGCCAGTTGAATCAGGACTTCTGACCGTTACTGTTTCTCCTGATAAACTCTTACGAACCAATCCAAATTCACCCGAATTAGTATCTTGATACTTCGCTCCTGAGGAGTTACCAATATCTTGATGGTTGTGTCGAGGCATCTCATCTATACTAATCTGATGCGCTTTTTCGCCACCTACATTGCCTAAATTATTATAAAGCGAATCCCAAATACCATTTGCAGGGTCATTTACTCGCTCATCATAACCCATTATTGTCCTACCACGCAAATCAAATGTCCCATTGTTGCCATTGCACAACGCCCAACCTTTTTTGGAAAAAATACCTAAACCACTTGAATCAAAGTCTGATAGCAATGCCGCCGACATAATTATTTCGCCCAAAGGTGTAGTCGAACGTTTAAATACATCTGCCAAATAACAAGAAGTATAAGGCTCAAACGATATATCATTAGGCGATTGATTATTTTGCGACCATTGTCCTTCTTGGTTAATATAGATAGGATTTGCGCCTTGATAACTTGGCATATAATAAAATGAATCGTTAATTTTAACAACACCACTTGATATATTTACCTGTCCACTTCCTACACTAACTATTAAGCAGCCCGAAATTATTACACTTGGCTCAAACAGGCAAAGCGATAGTTTTTCCTCTATACTGCTTAAACTTTGTACTCGTTTGAGCATATCAAAAGGATAAGTAGTTGTGCCTGACCCAAATTTTAGTGACCTACTATAATAACGAGGCACTGTGTTTCCATTTGCATTGTTTAGAGAAGTAATAACTTGCTCAATTACAAATGTAGCCGATTTCAAACCGCCTTTAAAAAAGAATAACTCGCCTTGAAACAACACCCAACCATCGCTCACAGTCGTACCACTTGGATTTAATCCAGTTAAAATTACATTATCTTGACCTGCTAATTTTGCCAAAGCCGTCAAGCCTTGTATATAACTGCTTTGCATAAAATCAAGCCCTTCTGCTTCTAAGGGGAAGCCATTAGGCTGCGAAAAATTAATACTATTCATATATATACTATGGTAAATCGCTTACTTGGCAAACGATACTGATTGACAAAATTTATAATATCTTTTTCTAAAAATGATGAAGATGTTATCAAAGTATTAAAATATGGTATCAACAAAATTTGTTGTCTTGTAAAAATAAATTTTTTATCATCTGCAAAAATAACAGAATACATTATTTATCAAATAATATAAATTATATTAAAAGTACTAAATAAATTATATTTCAATTTTTATTGTTGATAAAAAAATTAAAGCTTAACAGAATGTCCTGTTTTTGCATAACTGATTGATGTTGTTCCATTATGAACCTTCGCAACTACAGATGTTGCATCATTGCGTGTTGCAGTTGATTTTAGTCTTCCCATTTCGGAAGATGAAATATATGGTCTTGATGATGTTTGTGATGATTTGACTTGAACAAAATGAGTTGTATCTCCTTTTGAACATTTTAAATCTGCTGCTCCACGACTACCTGGAGACTGTGATACTTTCCAACCTGCATCACGATATGATGATGCAATACTTTTTTCTGCACGAATACCAGTTGCATAGTTTGATGAATAACCCTTTTTTGACATTATTGTATTTTTAATATTAAGTAATTATTAAATGCATCATGCTGTTTTTTTTTCAATTTTTTCCTTTTCCAGTTTCTTTTTTTCATACCATCGTTTATTATATTATCTTTTCTGTTCTTTTGATGGTTTATGAGTTTTATTATATTCTTTTACTTTATTTATAATTTCTTCCTTATGTTCTTCATAAAATTTTTTATTTCGTGTAGGTGCTGTATATTTTTTTAGGTGTTCTTTAAGTTCTTTAATTTCTTCTTTCAATTTTTCATTTTCTTTTATGATATCATCCATTTTTATTTATAATATTATATAACTTTATTTTTATATAATTATGGCTAAACATCACAC
>JANMGN010000816.1:0-2053 GCA_031374645.1 Chitinophagales bacterium
GAAAATCCTAAAATCGACCTCAAAGGTGGCGTTTTATGCAGCAGTAAAATACAATTAGATGTAAAATTAAGCAATAATCCCAAAAATGACTCTATTGCCTATATTTGGAATCCTACGAACAAAAATGTGCCAACAATTGAGGTTTCTAAAACAGGGACTTATGCAGTTACTGTGGTAAATACAGTAACTGGCTGCAAATCAAATACTTTTGCAGAAGTACAAAACGCTAACAATTGGACACCAGACATCAAAGAATCTAAAAAACTATGTCAAGGAAAAAGTATTACACTCAAAGCTGACGTAGCCAATGGCGTACAAATTACTTGGTACAAAGATAATATTGAAATGTCTGCGTGGAAAGACCTCTTGGAAATTACTATTTCAGATTCTGGTAACTACAAAATTAAGGTAATTGATGGCGCTTGTAGTGGAGAAAGCAAAAATTTCAAAGTAAATTTATTTCCCAATCCTGATGTGAGTGTAGCACAAGATTTAAAAGTTTGTTTTGAAAAAGAAATGAAGATTATCGCTAAAACTACTACCAAAGGATTACTCGATTTTTTATGGTCAAATACTGATAAAACAAAAGAAATCGTGGTTAAAAAAGGCTCTTATAGTGTGACAGTAACAGACGAAAATACTTGTACAGCTACTGCAAATACTAATTTGGATGAGTACGAAATTCTAAAAGCTGAAATTATTAAACCTAAAAAAATGTGCCCAAATGATAGTATAACACTTTTATTAACAGATACTTATGTGAAATACGAATGGAGCAATAGTTCAAAATTATCAACAATAACAACAGATAAAGATGGTATTTATACTGTAACTGTCACTAACGAAAAAGGCTGTACCGCAGTAGCAGAAATGACTATTGAAAAGGTAATTCCAGCAGTTCCTGTCTTAACCGCAAAACCTATTTGTTACAACGCAAAAGGGATGGTAGAGCTTGCAAATGCAAATGATTTTGATAAAATAACATGGAGCAATTTGACCACAAATTCAAGTGTTGTTTTTGAAAAAGAAGAAAAAGTAAGCGTAAAAACGGTGGATAAAAACGGCTGCCCAAATGAAGCAGAAATAATGACAAAAATGTTTCCTAAGCCAAAAATTACCCTAAATGCACCTAAGGTATGCCAAGGCTTAAACGGCAATATTACTGTTGCCGAAGCATTTAAAAAGTATGAATGGAATGATAAAACCACCAATAAATCACTCTTGTTCGATACAACTGGAACGTACTATGTAACTGTAACAGATGAAAACGGCTGTACAGCTGACGCTTTTATTCCTGTTACAATTTTACCAAATCCAAAACCAAGTATAAGTGGTCCGAGTACTGTATGTGTAGGCGACAAAGTTACTTTAGAAGTAGAGAAGACATTTGACAAATACCAATGGTCTGCTAATACAAGTACCTCTTACACAGCGATTTATCCAAGTATAGGAACATTTTTAGTAACTGTAACAGATGAAAATAGTTGTATAGGTACTACCTCAAAAACGGTTACTACTGCCGATGGTCTTACCGTTAAAATGGACACTAAAAAAGTATGTTATGGCGAAAAAATAACTTTAAATCCTGGCAAGTACGATACCTACTTGTGGTCTGATAACTCAACTTCTCAGACAATTGACGTAACAAAACCTGGTACTTACAAGATTTCTGTTTCTATCGGTAACTGTAAAGGAGTTGGCGAAGTAACAGTTGAATATTTTGATTTGCCAACTCCAAAAATCACTGGCAAAGATTTACCTTGTTTTGGCGAAAAAACAACTTTGAGCATCAATTATCCAAATGTCATTTGGAGTACAGGAGAGTTGAATACGAACGAGATTAGTGTTGTAGCTGGTACCTATTCGTATACAGTAACAGATGCTTCCGGAACTACTGCTTCAACAACCGTTTCAATTTCACAACCGGCTGTTATTGATCTTACCCTTACATCAGGAACAATCATAGTAAACGGAGGAACAACAGATATTACAACAAACTGTACCGGAGGAACCGGAACATTTACATACCAATTAAATGGTGGCTCATTCCAGG
>JANMGN010000818.1:0-2278 GCA_031374645.1 Chitinophagales bacterium
TGTACTATATTTTTTTTCTACCTTAGTATTATCTACATTTGTGACGCTCAAAACTCTACTTAAAGGCGAATTTTCATAGTTATTTTTTGTAAATGCTAATGTAGAAGCTGGCGCAGTACAAATACAGTTTATACTGCGCCAGCTTCTACATTAGCATTTACAAAAAATAACTATGAAAATTCGCCTTTAAGTAGAGTTTTGAGCGTCACAAATGTAGATAATACTAAGGTAGAAAAAAAATATAGTACAAATTCTATCAATGAAGTAATCACTTTTGCGGCTAATACCTCAGGTACAGTATATTTCGCTGCCAATACATTACTAAAAGACGAAATTATTGATGAAAATGGAAATAAGTCAGCCAATTTTACAGATTTGGCTGGTCGAGCAATTCTTTCTCGTCGTTATAATAAGGCTGGAACTGCACCAAATTATACTTATACAACATTTACGGATACGTATAACGTATATGATGAATATAGCAACCTCACGGTAGTTGTTCCACCTGCGGAAAACAATACAACCTCTAACGAGTGTTTTAAATATCAATACGATAATATGCACCGTTTGTTTAGAAAAAACATACCAGGTACAGACGGTTTTTATACATATCACTACAATAATCGCAGTCTTTTGGCAATTACGCAAGACCCCAATCAAGCGGCTATGAGTATGCCAAAATGTATTTTTAATAAATATGATGAAATTGGGCGTTTAATAGATGTAGGCTTAATCAAATATCCTACTGCAAATATTAATACTGCAACCAATGTTGTGGATAACAATATTACTATTGCTTCTTACGATATTTTAAAATCAAATGTTTACTCGGCTAATAAAAATACTTTATCTAACGAAATTATTTCAGCAGGTGCAGATTATATTAATTACACTTACACTTATGATAACTTTAATCGTGTCAAGACAAAATCATTTATCAATCCTCATGGTTTAGCGGAACAAATTACGACCGATTATAATTTAGCTGATAAGGCAGTTAAAACAACTCGTTTACATACTGATTTTGCTGGTACACAACATACACTGATTGATAGATTTACTTATGACCATGGACTTAGGTTAAAAGATCACTTCCATAAATTTGATGCGTTACCAGAGCTAAAAGTCAGTCGAAAAAACTATACATTCAGAGATGAGTTAGCAGAGTTAAATGTTGGTTATTCTAATAATCCTTTTATAGCTTACCCGCTACAATCTATTGATTATCAGTATAGTAATAGAGGCTGGCTAACTGGAATTAATAAAAACCCAGATGGGCAGATTAGTGCTGATAATCAGAACTATTATCAGTGTAATACTAATTATACACCTACTCTACCTTATGCGCTTCCAACATCTGGCGAGTTCAGTTCGCCTGATGCTTTCATGCAAGAAATGTATTATAATGAAAAAGACAATGGTTATTTGGGAAGTTCAAAACAGTATAACGGCAATATTCAAGCCCTTACTTATCAAGTCTTTGGGGTCGAAAGGCAATCTTTTGGCTATGCTTATGATGCCATTAATCGCATGACAAGAGCGCAATATGGCGCTATTAGTAGCACAGGGGCATTGACTTTTAACAGCCGCTACAATGAAACGCTTAATTTTGATGCACGAGGCAACATCACTACTTTGCGTAGAAATGGTACAAACGGTACTTGTATTATTACCAATCCAAATGACCCGACACAAAAATTACCTGTATTTTCATTTGCGCCTATTGATAACCTAACCTATATATACAATACTACACATAAAAATCGTTTAGAGAAAATAAATGAAACTGCCTTAACAAATTATGGTTTTAAGGTAAAAACAGGCGTAGATCAGACCACTGCCAAATACGAATATGATAAAAATGGCAATCTTATCAAAGATCCTTACAAAAAAATTATAGGAATTGCTTATAATCACTTAAATTTGCCTACGTATATTGCTTTTGATGAAACCAATGCTACTTTCAATATTGATTTTCTCTATGACGCAAGCGGACAAAAGTGGCAAAAAAGGAAGCAAACCTATTTAAAAAGCTTTCCTTCAACACCATTACAAGATGAAACTTATTACTATTGTAATGGAATAGAGTATCGTGCAGGAAGCCAACAACCTGACATTATACAGACCGAAGAAGGTAGATTAGTTTGGACAACAGGTACTACTCCTGCTACAAGTGGCTACAAATACGAGTACGCTATACGGGATCACCTCGGCAATACAAGGGTAATGGTAAGTGATAAAAATGGCAACAACAAGATAGACCCAAATACCGAAATCA
>JANMGN010000067.1:0-2994 GCA_031374645.1 Chitinophagales bacterium
GCGTACTCAATATGACCGCCCAAAGCCCAAAGATGCTTCCAAAAAGCTCAATGTAACTCATGTCGTAGCCAAAACAAGAAAAAAATATTTTTTGTACTGAAAAGAAATCCATTAATTTTTATTTACAAATTCATCATTTTACGTTCATCATTAAAATTATCTACTATTCTATTTACTCTGCCTTTTGAAAATAACCATTTTCAAACTTCAAAATAGTCATATATTTGTTTGCAAAACGATCAAAAGCATCTAATTTTTCGTTGCTATTAGAAGTTTTTTCTTTTTGAAACTGGAAATTTGTTTCCACACCTTGATAAGGCACTTGGTCTATGATTTCATTGAATTTTGTACCATATTTATACAACATACGACCTGTATAAAGCGTAATATCAAAACCTTTGTAGGCTTCATCGTCAGGTGCAGCATTGTATTTACTAAAAAATGCACGTTGAAAAGCCTTTACTCGCAGCGAATTTTGGTCAAAATAAGAAGGTTGCGGAATATGAACGTGCAAAGGCTCGAAAGCATCGAAGCCATTGATTTGGAAATTTGCCCACTGCGGCATACCATATACAGTAACATTATTTTTACCTTTTGCCGTTTCTATTTTTTTTAGCATCGAATAAACAAGCGTTTCGTTGTTCCAAATCGGTACAATAAAAGTAGTATTTTGTCCAGTTTTGATATAGCTTTTTATATCAATAGCCACCATTCCAGCTTTTTCATCTATGACGATTTCTCTGAAACGAATGCTACTCCCAGCCTTTGCGTTTGCAGCTTGCAAATGCTGCAAAGCCTCTCTTTCGTTTGCTTTGTCACGTACGATAACAGTCACATTATCAGCGTTTTGTGTTTTCAAAACGTCGGCAACGATTGCTTCGCAATGCGTTTGCAAACTTGGATTAAGTTGTATAAAATGGGAATTATCAAACACAATATCTGCACTTGGATTGTAAGGGGAAATCAAAATTTTGTCATTTTGTTTTGCCCAGAGGGCAGCAGTTTCCACATTTTTACGGGTTTCTGTTCCGATAATCACGTCCGCTTTTTGCGTTTCGCTTGCTGCAAGCAAAATCGACAATTCATTTTCGTTCGCCTTGGTATCCATTGTGTTTATTTTTAGCGAAATACCTTCTGCGCTCAACGTATCCAACGCCAGTTTTGCACCAGCATAAAAATTCAATGCCCAGTTTGATTTTTCATACATTTCTTTATCCAAATCACTGAATTTATCTGTATAAAAAGGCAACGCATACGTAATATTATACGAAGAACGGAAAGCTGAATTTTTAGGAGCTTTTACTTCCGTTTTGCCATAATCTGTTGGTTTAGAAGGTTTTACGCCGCCAGTTTTACCATCATTTGGCTTTGTTTTCGTACTTGAATTTGTGCCAATTGGCGGAACAGGTTTTGTAGTTGAAGGTTTCCAACGTACGGTATCTATTTTTGTAGAAGCGTAAATCGTATCGTATTTTCCCGTTTTGGGATTAAAAACAATCTTCGATTCTATCTCAGGAAGCGTTTCTACTTTGCTTGGTTTTATAATTTTTGGCGCACTGCAAGCATAAATAAATGCTGCGGCAGCGCAAAGGAAAAATATTTTATATGCGTTCATATATGTAAGTAGTATGTTTAAATAATTTTTTACGAAAAACTTTGCCCAAAAGTAAGCAAATTATGGTCAGGGTCGAGTAATGCAAATTCTTTTTGTCCCCAAGGTCTTATTCCTAAATGCCCAGCGTTAGGAATTGCTACATTTTTATCCAATGCTAACTGATACCATTCGTCAATATTTTCAGTTCGGATATAGACTTGTCCATAATTTTCTTTTGGGTCAAGTGCTGCAAATTCAAAAAAATGGATTTCAATGTCATCTTTTCCAACCATCAAATAGCCATCATAATCAGCAGCTCCAATGTCTTCAAAACCCAATTTATTTAGATAAAAATCTCTTGTGATTTTTTTATCTCGCATCGGTAGTTTTGGGTGAATATTAGTGAGCATTACTTTTTTGTTTTGTTTTGAGAAAAAATACTTTAAAATTTATGGAAATTTTATACTTTTGTCATCATATAATATTATGAACGCAAAAATAAGAATAAAAAACGGATTTTGGAAAAAAAATATTTAATCGTTATCGGAGGTCCAACGGCTGTGGGAAAAACCGCCTTGGCAATTGAGTTGGCAAAACATTTTAAAACAGAAATTTTGTCAGCAGATAGTCGCCAGTTTTATAAAAAAATGGACATCGGAACAGCGAAACCTACTGCTGAAGAATTGTCAGTCGCAGCACATCATTTTATTGATTTTTTAGACATTTCACAAGATTATTCGATAGGCGATTTTGAACGTGACGCATTGGTTTGTTTAGAAAGATTATTTGAAACGCAAGATAAAATAATTCTCGTAGGTGGTTCAGGAATGTACATACGTGCGCTTTGCGAAGGTTTAGATTATTTTCCAGAAGTTAGCGAAAGTATAAGAGCAGAATTAGAAACGATACACGAAACAGAAGGTCTAGAAAAATTGCAAATAATGTTGCAAAATATTGACAATGAAACATTTATAAATATAGATATTCAAAATCCAAACCGTGTGAAACGAGCTTTGGGTGTTTGTTTGAGCGATGAAAAACCTTTTTCTTTTTATAAAAATCAAGCAAAAACGCCTCGTAATTTTACACCAATTTATATTGCACTCGACGAAAAAAGGGATTTTTTGTACGAAAAAATAAACCAACGGGTAGAAAAAATGTTAGTAGGAGGTTTGGAAAAAGAAGCTCGTTTTTTTTATCCGTACAAAACAAAAAATGCTTTACAGACGGTCGGGTATCAAGAATTTTTTGACTATTTTGACGAAAAAATAACGCTCCCGAAAGCAATAGAACTCATCAAACAACATACTCGAAATTATGCCAAAAGACAGCTGACTTGGTTTAGAAATCAATCTAATT
The DNA here is from genome assembly GCA_031374645.1 of Chitinophagales bacterium. GTDB lineage: Bacteria > Bacteroidota > Bacteroidia > Chitinophagales > Saprospiraceae > CANHEE01. The sequence continues at coordinate 2,954 of JANMGN010000067.1, forward strand.
TTACTTTTTTTCAAGCAAAAGAAATAAACGAAATTTTAAAA
>JANMGN010000079.1:0-3438 GCA_031374645.1 Chitinophagales bacterium
ACGAAATTTTGCCATATCTGTAATGAGTTGTTTTCGAGTATATTCTTTGGGCGAAAAAATATTTTGAGTAGTTTTTTGTGCTTCTTCGAGGTGGTCTAATGCAACCCATGCACGACTAATAATAACCATCATTTGTAGTAAAAAATCATGTATATTTCGCTGAGGATAAGGTAATTGTCTGAAAATAGCAAAAGTTTTTTCTACCATTTCATTGTATTCTTTTCGCAATAAACGAATGTCTTTGCAGTCTGTAACGAGTGTTTGCGTATTGGCATTTCTATCCTTAAAAATATCATAAATATCGTTGGTCAATTGAATAATTACACCCAAACCAAAAAAACCTTCCGATTCCAAAGCATTGGTTTTTCCATCCAAAACAGTATCGTGATTGAGCTGAATAGACATTCCTCCTTTATTATAAATGATTTCTCGCAAAAAAGATTCTTCTAAGCTGCCATTTTCTTGCTTTTTACTCAAAATCTGATAATCAACAATTTTTTCTGCCAACGGATGCCAAATTGTTCTATTATTCAAACGCTCTAATTTATCAATCAGCGCAATCGTCATTTGTTCCCAAACATTGTCAGCATACTGTACTTGCTTTTGGCAAACCGCTTTTAGCTCATCGCCCGAATAATTAAACTCATCAACAAGATCGTCAAAAATAGCCGTCAAAACCGTAAAAGATTGCGATACTTCTTGCTGTTTTTTATCTAATTTTTTTCCCGTAAGCGTTTTTAAAGCTGAATTAAACATCACAACGCCTACGATAGAATAAGTAAAAAGGCGTTTTTCTTGTGTTTTATCCAGTTTTTTGTTGCCTTTTCCCAGCTCACTATTGAGCAAAACAATTGTTTCTTTGTAAAAACGAAGAGCGCTTGAAAAAAGTAAGCCAAACAAACCTTTTACAGCAATAATAAATAAACGGTAGGTATTGTATGTGCCTAAAAAAAAAGTTTTAAGGCTAAATATAGGATAATCAAAATTCATTACATGTGTTTTATATTATCTGGCACGTCATAAAAAGTCGGATGACGATATACTTTGTCGTCGGCAGGGTCAAAAAGCACCTCCGAATCATCAGGATTTGAGGCATGAATTTGCTTACTTTCTACCACCCAAATACTCACGCCTTCGTTGCGACGAGTATAGACATCTCTTGCATTTTCCAACGCCATCTGAGCATCACTTGCGTGTAAGCTGCCAGCGTGTTTGTGATGCAAGCCATTTTTACTACGAATAAATACTTCCCAAAGAGGCCAATTCTGATTCATTTTTAAATTTTTATTTAACTCCTGCAAAGATATAGAAACATCTGAATTAATATTGGAAATACAGGTACAAATTCTGAATGAAAATTGCCGTTTTTCGTTATAATTTTCAAAACTATTAAATTTTTATCCTTATTTCATTTTTATTCACTTACTTTGTACTTGATTTGGTAAAATAACTTATTTATTTCGCCTTTTCCTAAAATATCTACAACTAAAAAATATGAAAAAATTTATTTTTGTACTGTTTGTTTTTACAAATTTGAACCTTTTTGCTCAAAAAGTAAAAATTCAAGAAGACCCTGTTATCAGTAATATGATGTCCAAATTTGCAGAATTTAATAAGCAAAAAAAGACAACAACAGGCTGGCGTATTCAAATTGCTTCTACGACCGACCGCCGACAAATGGACGAAACTGTTAAGAATTTTGAACGCAACTTTCCAGAAGTTCCGCTCACTTGGATCCACGCAAAACCTTATTATCAGGTTCGTGTAGGTGCTTATAAAAATAAAATAGAATCTTTGCGGATGCTAAATACCGTAAAAGTGGATTACCCAACAGCTTATCCTGTGCAAGACAACACGATAAAAGAAACTGATTTTATTGGCAAAAATTAATAAGATTTTACTCTATCGTATAGTTTGCCATCATCAATAATTCTTTGTAAGAGCCATTGAAACGATTAAGGTCAAATTTGCCCACACCTTTCAGATTCCCACGATCCGTATGCTGCCAAAAAGTCCATTTTCCATTCCAAGCATTCGGGATTTTTGGCGGCATATCTTCATGGTAATACGCTACCCAAATAGGATAATCTTCAAAACCCGTCGGGTTTCCCAATACGTTTTCCCAAAAACCTTTTCTGGTATAAATCATTGGTTTTCTGCCAGTTGCGCTTTCTACGGCATTGAGCCAAATCCTAATTCTTGCCACAATAAGCTCTTTATTTAGTATAGCATTGGCTGTATTAAAGTTACGAACATCTTCTTCTACATCAAGTACAGCAGGCAATACACCTGCCTCTAAATAATTTATATTTAAACTCAAAAAATTATTTATTTGAGCGTCAATATCATCATCAAGCAAACTAAAAAGATGATACGCACCTCTTAAAATATGTTTTTCTTTGCATTTATTCCAATTAAAATCAAACCATTCATCTTTGCGTGCACCTCCGTGCGTTGCTTTTGAATAGCAAAATTCCATATCATACTGTTTTATAATGTCAAAGGGGATTTCTCCATTTGGAAAAATCTCATTTTCGTAATGTGAAATGTCAAAACCTTTTGGAAAACCATCTTTCAGCGCAGGATGTTGCAACAATCGCTGCCAAGTACTATCATTTACAATGCCATTGGAAGCAATTTTTTCCTGTTTTTGAAATTTTTTTACCGCCTTATCCGTCAGATCATCAAAACGACCAGAAAGTACAATATCTTGCCCGACTCTGCGCAGCATTTTTTGTAAAAGTGTTACTTCAAAACCTTCACTTTCTTTTTGTAAAACGGGTAAAGTATTGCCAATCAATGTATTTTGCAGTGTAAAAAATATAAATATAAAAAATAGTCTGTACTTCATAAATCGTTTTAAGTAATGGAAAATGATGAATTTTGAATGATGAATTTTGTAAAAAACAGATTACAGAGTATATAAGAAAAATTGTTTTTCAATCCATTTTTCAGCGTCACTAATAATATTTTTCGCCTAAAATTTTAGAAGCACAAAGATAAACCATAACTTTGTCATAATAATTAAAAAAAATAAAATCAGTTAGAAAAAACAATCAAAGTTTATGATACAACGTATTCAGTCCGTTTACCTTTTATTGGCTGCCTTGGCATCGGGCGGCGTTTTTGCATTTCCATTTGCGAGTTCCGCAACACCTGTTGCAGAATCAAAGTTATTCAATGATGGTGTTTTTGCTGTACGAGAATTTATAGGCATCGCTCCACTTTTTGGCGCAGCAATGATGCTGTCTTTTATAGCGATTTTTTTATACAGCAATAGAACAATGCAAAAAGTAATGATTGCCGTTTGTTTGATGCTTGTTATAATCGCTTCATTATTGATGGGTTATAATTTTTCGAGTGACGCTTGGGCTACTGCACATATCAGCGAATTAAAAGACCAATACGGTTTGGGATTACCTGTTTTTGCCGTTATTT
>JANMGN010000082.1:0-3027 GCA_031374645.1 Chitinophagales bacterium
TACCATCCAATAAAGTACCGTGATAGTGTGTCGCTACTTTGTCCGTAGCACCAGGCTTTGCGCCAGTACCCATTTTGATAACCTCATACTGCAAACCACTTACTGTAGTTGTAACCGTAGGTTTTTTCTTATTTTCAGCTAAAAATTTAGCACCTTCTTCTTTTGCACCAGCAAATTTTTTGCTTGCGCAAGCAGCAGAATAAGATTGAAATAATTGTTGTGCTTGTTCCGAAGCCATTTTAGATTTTCCAGCCATTGCATCAGCAACGCCTTCTGCCAACTTAGCGGCATTTACTTCTGTTATTCCTTGACTTTGAAGACTTCCGGCAATCAACATACCGATAGCGTAGCTCGCTGAATCCATTTTTGTACTGTTGTTTTGTGCTTGTGTTGCGCTGCTTGATAAGAGCAAAAACGCAAATGCAATGTTTAAAAATTTCATGTAAAATATGTTTTTAGTTGTAAATGAAAATTATTTTAATACTATATAATAGTACTTCCAAAAAACGTGCAAAAATACAATTTTGTTTTTATATTAATAAATTTTAAGAGATTATTAATTTTTATTCAAAGAAATTATGTATTTTTGTAAATTAAATATTTTGACGATGAGAAAATATAAGGTCACTTTTTTATTTTTATTGCTGTATGGCTCTACCCTATTGGCTCAAAAAAATGTTGGTATTTCTTTGGATAACAAGGCTTTATATATTTTTAAAAATAAAAATATTGTAAAAAAAACTTTTAAAAATAGTAAATTATCAACAAGCGTTCCAAGTATTCCTTTGGCTTACGATTACAATAAGCTCGGCTTTTTTTGCAAATTAGAAGTAAGATGCGATAAGCAAAACACTGCGCCAATTCGCTTTCGTTTAGGAAGTTTGGAGTACGCTAATTTTTTAGAAGGAAAGTAACTAAATGTTGCGTATTTTGAATTGTTGATTTTCTATTTAACATTTCTAAAAACAGCACAGATAATTCCTGTTGCTACGGCTGCGTTGAGTGATTCTGCACCATTTCCGTACGCTGGAATTTTAATTTTATGTGTCAAAAAAGATAAATTTGTATCAGAAATCCCCTTACCTTCGCTTCCTATTACTATAATTCCTTTGTTGGAAAGTTTTGTTTCAAAAATATTTTCTCCTTCAAGAACTGCACCATAAACGGGCAAATCTTTGCTCACAAGTTGCTCTAAATCAATTTCTTGTGACTGTATTCTCAAAAATGCACCCATAGAAGCCTGTATGACTTTTGGATTAAAAATATCTACACAAGTATCTGAGCAAAAAACATTTTTTACACCAAACCAGTCTGCTGTCCTCAAAATAGTCCCCATGTTTCCAGGGTCTTGTATGCCATCGAGATAAAATGATAAATCATTGTTTATCAGCTCTTTATCTATTTCAAAAATCGGAATATGCGCCGAAATAAGCACTTGATTTGGCGTGGTCAAACAAGATATTTTTTTTAATTCTGCCTCAGTAATTTCTATTAATCTATCTCGAAAGGGTTTTAGTGATTCGATATTTTTTTCTATCCAATTCGGCAGCGCAAAAATTTCTTCTATTTTTATTTTGTCATTTTTAATAATTTCTAAACAAATTTTATCGCCTTCTGCGAGGAAAATGTCATACTTTTGCCTAAATTTTTTACTTTGTAGTGCCGTTAGATACTTTATTTTATTTTGTGATAGCATTTTTGAAAAAATTATTAAGTAGGCGTATAAAAATAATCGATAATTTTAGCCCAACTACTTAGGATTGTAAATACTTTACAATTTTTACGAGCAAATCATAAAAAATATTTATTTTTGCAATATGGAATTAAATCAAATCAAAAACAAGACCTATATACTGTTATTCATAGTCGTATTGCTTTGCGGCTGCAATACTACAAAGTTTTTGGCGATTGACAAGGCTTTCTTGATAAAAAATGAAATTGTAATCAAAGATAAAATTTCGGACAAACTTATTCTGCACGATGAACTCGAAACTTTATACAAACAAAAACCTACTCCTCGCATCCGTCGGAGAATTTTTTATACTTCTACGGGGCGTTTTCAAAAACGTTTTGGAGAAAACCCTGTTCTTTTTGACGATTTTACCAGCAATAAAACGGCCGAATCCATGAAATTTTTTCTACAAAGTAAAGGTTATTATGATGCAGAAGTCAAATATTACAAGACTATCAAACGACAATACGCAAAGGTAAAATACGCAGTAGAACTACATAAACCATACACAATCAATGAGTTAGATTACAAATGTAAAGATCCAAATATTCTCAAAATTGTAGAAACAGTAAAAAATGAAACGCTTTTGAAAAAAGGTGCTTTGGTGGACGTTAATCTTTACAACGCAGAACTCAATCGCCTTACGAAAGTCATACGAAATTACGGTTACGCTAACTTTTATGCCAATTATTTTACGCCACTCGAAGGCGACACGACCGACCATAAAACGAATATTTCTTTGGAAATTCTTAGTCCAGAAGACACCGCTTTTCATAGAAAATATCAAATTCGCAATATTCAGGTATTGACAGAATACGTGACGGTAATGCCCGAAACTCGCAAAGATACCATCATAGATGGCGTACTTTTTATTGCCCCTTCGGGAGATTTTGGCTTTAAAATCAATTCGCTTTTGGCTTGTATTCCTATCCGAAAAGGAGAAATTTTTAGGCAAGAAAACCTCGAATTGATGTACAATCGCTTCGAACAACTCAAAGCATTTCGCATTATTAATATAAAACCTGTTTTTCCGCAAGGGCAAAAAAATCAGGTGGATATCTCGATTACGCTTGCTCAAAATGGAAAATATATCCTTGATTATACCTTTGAGTTAAATAATACTATCAATACAATTAGCGGACAACGAAGCAATGCACTTGGTTTTGCAACGAGTTTTACGTTTAAAAATAACAATGTTTTTAAAGGTGGTGAAAAATACATCGCCAATATTGAAGGCGGAATCCAAGGACTTTTGCAAAATAAAAATCAAGGTCAGATTTTTGGCGATTTTAAAC
>JANMGN010000096.1:0-2550 GCA_031374645.1 Chitinophagales bacterium
GAGGAAATCCCAAAAAACGAGAAGTTAAAATCGGAATAATAAATATTAGTACAGTAAGAAAAGAAATTCCCATATCCGCCTCGTGACTGCTTGTTATTTTGCTAAAAGTAGATTCTGGCTCATAATGTTCTACCAACGAAAGGAGCAGTTTTAGTCCCAAAATACCGATTACTGTAAATGCTGCACTTTCTAAAAAGGGATATTTTTCCATCAATTTTACAAATGCTTGTGCTACAAAACGCATGGCTAAAATGCCAATAAACACACCAAAACAAATTAATAGAATGTTGGGCGTAAAAGCAACTACTGCAAAAACGTTATCAATAGAAAAAGCCATATCCATGACTTCTACCAGCAAAACGGTCGTCCAGAATGTACCCAACGAGCCAATAAAAGTTCTATAAATCCAATTGCTTTTTTTATCCAAAGTATCGTCTTCTTCGGTTTTTGTTTGTTTACTTTTGTACCAATCATAGACAAGGTACAATAAATAAAGTCCTCCGAGTGGTTTTAGCCACCAGATTTTTATCAAAACAGCTGCAAAAAGCAACGCCAAACCACGGAAAAAATAAGCTCCGAAAATACCATATCGCAATGCTTTTTCTCGTTGTTCTTTATCCAAATCCATGACCATAGTAGCCAAAACGGCTGCATTATCTACAGAAAGTAAACTTTCGATGATTATTAAATTCGCTACGATTGCCATAGATTGCCATGGTTTATCTACGATTTCTTGCCATAAAGTGGCGATATGCTGAAAATATTCGTTCATATATGTTTGTTTAAAAATTCTGTTTTAAAACGTTGGCGAGGTTTATAACTTCGCCGACGTACAAAGAAAAAAGTTACCCTTCAAAAAGCATATTTGCTTTTTCCCAATTCACCAAATTCCACCACGCTTCTTCGTAATCTTTGCGTTTGTTTTGGTATTTTAAATAATAAGCATGTTCCCAAACATCAAGTGCCAAAACAGGTGTTCCTTTTATCGGCGAGCAATCCATTAGCGGATTGTCTTGATTTGCGGTAGAACCAATGCTTAATTTGCCTTTTTTGTCTTTTACAAGCCAGACCCAACCTGAGCCAAAACGTTTTATTCCAGCGTCATTGAACTCTGCTTTCATTTTGTCAAAAGAACCATAAGTTGCGTTTATAGCGTCAGCGAGTTTTCCGCTTGGTTGCGTAGCGGGTGTAGGTTTCATCAATTCCCAAAATAGTGAATGGTTGTAATGACCGCCCGCATTGTTGCGAATAGGGTCAATTTTCATCATTTTTTTGTCTTTACAGATGTCTTCTACGTTTTTCCACGTTTTTTCTTTGCCAACCAATGCTTTGTTTAGGTTATTTACGTATGCTTGATGGTGTTTTCCGTGATGAATTTCCATTGTCGTTTTGTCGATTACTGGTTCGAGTGCATCGAAAGCATAAGGTAGTTTTGGTAAAGTAAATTCGTCTGCAATGTCTTGTGTTGTAGCGATATTTGCAAAAATACTATTGTTGCTTATGGCAGCTATTCCGCCAACTATTAGGCTTTGTTTTATAAATTTTCTTCTTTCCATGATGAAATAAATTTTAATTTTTTATATGTAAAATGTCATTGTGTTTTTCGTTGTTATCCTTTGTGAGTGTGGAATTGACGGTTTAATTTCATGGACGTAAAGGTACAAAAATTGTCGATTATTTCTATATGCTTACACATAGTACCGATTAAAAAATAAGTTAGGTTCATCCATGATTTTGGCGGAATAGATTTATTGCGCTCTATAAACCCGTGAGGTATTGAAGACCTCATGGGTTTTACCGTGGAAGTTCCGCCAAAATCATGGATGAACCAAAAAATTTCGTTTATTTTAGCCCAACTACTTGGGCCTACTAACTTAAAATTTTTTCAATTGTAGGTGCAAAAAAAGTATGCTCAAGAGCCAAAATTTTTTTTGCAATTGCGTCTGCATCATCATTAGCTTCGAGTGCGCACGAAGTCTGAAAAATATAAGCACCTTCGTCATAATGTTCATTTACAAAATGAATAGTTATACCAGATGTCGTTTCTTTTGCCGCCGCTACCGCTTCGTGAACATTCCTACCGTGCATTCCTTTTCCACCATATTTCGGCAACAAAGAAGGGTGTATATTTACCATACGATTTTCAAAAGCCTTTACCATATATAAAGGTACAAGCCAAAGAAAACCTGCCAATACAACTAGGTCAATTTCCTTATCCTTTAAGACTTGCAAAATTTGTTCCGTTTCGTAAAATTTTTTTTTATCCAAAACAAAAGTATTTATTTCAGCCGTCTTAGCAATATCTAAAACTTTAGCATTTATCTTATTAGATACAACAAGCGACACTTTTATTTTTTTATGATTCTCAAAATAGTCAATAATTTTTTCAGCATTTGAGCCACCGCCCGAAGCAAAGATTGCAATACGTTTCATATTTATATTTTTAGCAAAAAAACATTAAATATTTGGTATTGTTAAAAAAAACCAAATATTTTTTATCAAAATAAAAAATATTATATTATAAATTTTACTAAAAAATAGCTTTTAAAG
>JANMGN010000100.1:0-1500 GCA_031374645.1 Chitinophagales bacterium
AAAATCCTACGGCAATTGGTAAAGATGAGAATGTTAATAGATTTGTATTAGAAAGTGAGGGAAGCGTTTATGACAAATTGCATCGCTTAGATAAAGGAGTAAATGATTATTGGAATAATCCAGTTTTAATACAATCTACTCATGCTTTATACCAAAGCATTAATGAGTTAGAAGTGCAAATTAGTCAAAAAGATAGTTTATTTGCCTTAAAAAAGAAAGATAAAATAGACTCTTTAAGTATTTTAAAGATGAAATTTGAATTGGTACGTCAAATAAATATCAAATTTACGGCATGGTCTAATTTGCAACGTAGTGTGAGAAATCAAGCCAAAGCATTGGCAACTGTTTGGCAAGAATACAATGCAAGTATAAAAACGACTTCTATACCCGCTTACAATGAAGTCACGGTAAATGCTGTTTTATTTGAAATGTTGGCAAATAGCGCAAATCAAGTTAATGACGAACAATTTGAACGTATTGCTCATATTGCGCTTCAGTGTCCTAACGAAGGTGGTACAGCGGTTTATCGTGCTCGCACACTTTATCACACTAAAGAAAACTACTATTTTGATGATGCTCCTTGTCATCCTACTATCAAAAAAAGTAAAGAAACAGCAAATAAAGTGAGCAAAAATGATGAAACAATCTGGAACGATAAAGTAAAGTTATATCCAAATCCAGTTAGTAACATTTTAGAAATTCAACTACCTAATGCTAAGGATAATAGCAACTATCAAATAGACTTACAAGACATTACAGGTCGTAGTGTAAATACTCAGACTTCTTTCGGCAGTACCTCTATTAATATGAGTGCTTTAAATGAAGGTGTATTTATATGTAAAATATACAATAAAGATCAATTAATATTTACTCAAAAAGTAGTAAAAATTCATTAAAATAACACTTAAATCAGTGCCGATATTTTCGGCACTGATTTTTTATTTTACCAAAACATGAAATATTTAATCACTTTATTTTCAATTTTTTTATCTTTCCAACCTTCCTTTGCACAAAAAGAAGACAATACTTGGATATTAGGCTCTAATGGACGTTATGTAGCTACTTCAAAAGTATTAGGCGATAGCTTTGGTAACCTTATTATGAAATTTGATAAATCAGGTATTACTTTTAAAGAAGATGACAATCTGAAAATGGATTTTTTTGGACAGAATGCAAGTATTTCTGACAAACAAGGAAGTTTTCTAATGTGTGTAGATGGATTGAGTATCAATAACGCTAAGGGAGAAGTTTTACCTAATGGAGATTCTCTATTTACTTCAGATTTACCTCAAACAGCGATGATATTACCTCAGCCAGGATTCGATGAAAAATATTACTATGTGCTACTTGGAGAGGCTGACTATTTGGTAGACCCTAAGGGTTTTGTATATGACAAAGATGTTGTAAAGCTTTATTATAACATAGTAGAGTGGGATAAAGCTAAAAAGACAGGGAAAGTAATAAAAAGACAAACCCTACTGTTGCAAGATACCTTAGATA
>JANMGN010000108.1:0-2993 GCA_031374645.1 Chitinophagales bacterium
GACCAAGAATAATTTTGTACATTGGTTTTTCGCCTGTTTTATCGCTAAAAAGTAGTATGTTTTTAAAAAAATCTTCTTCTAAATCGGCAATTTTCTTTATTGCAGCATCATAATTAGCCATAGAAAGAACTTGTACGCCAAAACCTTCACGGTCAGGTTTTGCGACTTGTATTTTCATCAAATCGCCCGCTTTTAGTTTGCCTTCGTCTTCTTTTGGCGCAGGTTTTACAGCTACTGGTTTGGGAGCAATTTCGGCAGGTTTGGGCAAAGGTTTTGCCTCTGGTTTGGGTTTTTTATCTGCTGTTTTTATGGCAACCGCTTTAGGAACTGTTTTGGTAGGTTCGTCTTCAAAAACTACGGGCGCAGGTTTTGGTTTTGCTTCGTCATCTTCGGTACTTACGAGTTCTACTTTTACTTTTATTTCGCCTTCGGTAAGCCCGATTTCACGTGCTGCTTTTCGAGAAATTTCTACCACTCTACCTTTCGTGTAAGGACCTCTGTCGTTCACACGGACAATGATAGATTGTTTATTATCTAAACGAGTGATGCGAATACGAGAGCCAAAAGGAAGCGATTTGTGTGCGGCAGTCATTTTATTGACATCATACAACTCGCCACTTGCTGTTTTTTTACCGTGAAAATTATCTGAAAACATACTCGTCATGCCATATTCTACGGCATAAGAAGCTGATAAACAGAATATTATAAATAAATAAGTTAAGAATATTTTAGGTTTCATCTTTTTAAAGTGTTGTCAAAGCGCAAAGATAATAGGATAAGGCTGAAATATCAAGTTGAAAAGTAAATTTATGCTTTCGGAAAGGGAAGTTTAACAAAATAGACGCAGATTTTGATTTATCTAATTGATGCGTTTATGATTTATTTTTAAAAAGTAAAATAATATTTTTGTTTTTTTGGACTATTTAAAATTATTTTTTTAATTTTGCCGCCTTAAACAAATTATTATTATTAATATTAATTAAAAAAATTTAAAATGAGTGAAAAGTTAGAATCTGAACATAATTTTATGTTCTATTTCCATGTGTTTATTACCTCTTTGGCTTGGGTAGGTCCATTTTTATTTTCTTGGCAAATCATGCTTACTGCTTATGCTATCATATTGTTGCAGTTTTTGGTTTTTAAAAAATGCCTTTTAAACGATAAACACGACCTTACGGTAAGCGATGATGCTACTTTTTACTCTTATCTTTTTGAAATGTGTGGAATGACCGTTAATCGTCCTGTAATCAAAACAATTGTCCGCAATTATCTGTACTTTATTTTGGGTGCTTTTACTTATATTTGGCAAGTTGTTTTAGAGCATAAAGCATTGCTTTTTTAAATAAAAAAGCCTTTTTCTCTACTTTGTACGAGAAAAAGGCTTTTTTTATGCTTATTTATTGCAAAAAGGTATAATTTAGAAGAGCTTTAGCATTGCTGCTTATCGTCATTCCATTTTTATTATTTTTCCTATCTTTTTGACTTTTCCGTCTAATACCAAGTTCCAAATATACAAACCATTTTGTAGCGTGCTAATATCAAACCGATATTCATCGTGGTCGGGTAAAAGTGGAAAAGAGAGTACATTTTGTCCTTGTGTATTGTAGAGTTGCATTACTCCATTTTGGTACTGCTGCACATAACCGAATAAATCTAAGTTGAATTCATCTGCCGTAGGATTGGGATATACATTTGCTATAATAGGCTTTTCTTTCAAATCGCCTAAGCCAGAAATATAAGGGCTAATCGTACTATCACAAGGAGAAAAAGGCTCATTCATTTTACCTAAGCGAAAATTTGGATAGTTTGGTGGCGAGTTATCTGTATGAGAAATGAGTTTTATATGTTGTTCTACCTTACAAGCTGCACCCTTTTTATTCGGATAATTGATGACTGTGATATAAGGAATTGTTCCTGTGGGATAAACATATATTTTACAATCAGGGGCTAATTTCATATAGCTAAACCTCGAAGAAAATCCCTTTGGTGCGAAGCCATCCCAATAAGCTACCGTATCTAAGCTTTTGCTCCAATCTTCTGCCTCGGTATCTAATTGAAATATTTTTTCGTAGCCACTCATGTATAGATAGCGACTATTCGAGGAAAACTCTGCACCGCCCTGTCTCATTTTTTGCCCAATGATAGGTAAGAATTTGAAATTAGAAAACACTCCTTTCAGACGGTCAAAATTATAATAATATAAGCCTTCATCGTCATAAAATCTAAAATACTTGCTTCCATCAGGCGAAAAACCCGCTTGTAGCGAAGTGCCAGAGTCTTTTTTTTGTTTTTTCCCAATTGCTTGTATATATGGACCTTTGATGCTATCCTTTGTAATGAGGTGCATTAATAATCTGTTATCGTTTCCTTTACTTGTCCATGTAGGATTAACCAACCACCAGTCTATGCCGTTGCCATGCCGTACTGCAGTCATTTGTTCGCTCATAATAGTATCTTTGTACATAGGGAAATTTTTTAAGATGACCTCGCCTTTTCCGTTTTGTTTTTTAGTATTGATAATAGAAACACGCAAAGTATCAGTGTACCAGAGGCTCGTTGTATCTACAGCGTGTACTATTTTATGAAATAAGTAAATAATACTATCATTTTGTGGTTTGGGTAGCATAATGGCACACATCGTGTAGGTTACTCCTATTCCTGTTGAGCCGCAAAAATAACTTTTAGTGTATAAGCCAGGATTTAGATTATCGCTATTTTTCAATACATCAAAATCTTTATTGTAGATTTTACAGCCATTCGATACAGCAAAAAATTGTCCTGAAGTATCACAAATTTCCGCAATACAATTGTCTAAATCTGGTTTAAGGTATTTTTTGAAATCTATTTGTTTCATCGGCTTACTATTAAAATCGAATATAATCCCATTGGCAGCGTATCTATATCCAAAAATCCATTGATAATCTCGCTTGTGGTCATGGTGTTGGGCAGAAAGCGAAAAGTAGAAAAAGAGTAGTAATAAGAATATTGTTTGT
>JANMGN010000116.1:0-3059 GCA_031374645.1 Chitinophagales bacterium
TTTAGTAACGTGTGACTAATAAGTTGTGGATTTATGGTTAGTATATTAGAAGATAGACGAGCTAAATTTGAAGTTCAATGCAGCGCATTGGGCTGAAAATTTAGAGAAGTATAGCTTTTAATAGGCAAGCAGAAAACACAAATTATTATTTACACGTTACTTAAAACGTTTGTCAATTTTTTTTGTGATATGATTGTAACGTTTTAACAACTTTTTAATAATTAGGCGTGTAAAAATTGCAGTTATTTTAGCCCAACTGTTACACCTCAAACATCGTGCTAATATTAGTTAAAATCATAATTTGTTTGAATAAAAAAATGTTTGTACTATTTCACAATAATACAAACATCTAAAAAGTATTAGAATTTAAAACAGTTTCTGGGATTTTTAAATTTAGAAAAACGCTTCGAGGTTTTTCCATCAAAAGGGTCATAAAGATTATAAGTTACTTTTACAGTACTTATATAATAGTAGTCAAACACTTTTTCATTTCCTCTTCCATCTGTAGCATTGCGGAGTACGATTTGGTCAGTCTTTAATAATTCTCCTTCACGATTGCTCAAAGCCGCTGCTATAAAATCGCCTTTTTCTGCCAAAATATCAGTGTAAGGAACATAATTACCTGCCACATCGTCCAGATAATCAGTAAAAGTACGATAAGCCCCAAACTCAATGCCGATATTGACATTTTCATTTACAGCAAATTTTATACCGCCACCGATTTGTACAGCAGGAGAATATAGTTTGTATGGCTTGCGTTCGGGATATTTTTGCAAACCTTGACCTTCTGTTCCAAGCGGCTGCAAACGATAGGTCTGTCCTTTGTATTCTGTTTTTGGGTTGAAAAATAAAATACCTCCGCCAACAAAAGCGTAAAGGCTAAAATTACGTCCTTGTTTTGGATTATAACCCGTTATTTCCCAATCAAAACGACCAGAAAAATTGGTTACAGGAGTTTCAAAACTCAAATTCCGACTTCTGCGCTCAGGAAATTCTGCAAATTTGTCGCCACCACTTGCTTTTCCACGCTGCAATTCGAGGTGTACGCCCATAAAATCATTGAAATAGTAACCTGCATGAATACCTCCTGCAAGATTGACATTTCGAGAAATTTCGGGAATAGTTGCACCTAATACATCCCCTTGATAAAAGGAAATACCTATTGCAGGGCCTATTTCGAGGCGTTTTTGTGCATAATTTGTAAATGAAATAAAAAGGGAGGGCAAAAACAAGATAAACATTCTACTGTTACTCAACTTCATACGTTTTTTTTAGTTTTGGTGTAATAAACTAAGTTATTTTGGCTAAAATAATTAGCCGTTCTTTTTTAGTCCTACTTGCGTATAATATAATATAATATAATATGGTATTTTTAAAATAAATAAAATCAGGATAACAAAAAATCAGGAGGCAAATAAATCTGCTAAGTGAGCGTTAAAAATTACTTGTAACTATTTTGTCGTTGAGAAGAAAGTGATAAATAACTGACTACAAGGAAGTTGTTTATCACTTTTTGAGCAATCGACTGAAAAAATAGTTATAAGTAATTTAGCTCGAGTACTTATATACTGTCACTTTACAAAACGTTGCAGTATTTATTTTATTATTTCAAGTTACAAAATTAATGCCGTACTTTTTCGTTTATCTATTTATACGTACAATTTATCGAATAGTCAGTTTTTTATGAAATATTTTTATTTTATTTATGTTAAAAGTTATACCTTTACATTTGAATTTTTACCGTGAGTAGGCGTGCACAAATAATTGACAATTTTTTTAGAGATTTCTTCTAAAAAAAATTCGCTTATTTTAGCCCAACTACTTAGTGTAATTTATATTGACTAAAATTTTATTCTGTTTAATTAATCTATTGAAAAAATGAATTTTAACAAAGCTATTTTGTTTTCTTCTATGCTTTTTGCTACGGCTTTAAATGCTCAAAAAGCACCACAAGATTGGTTTCACCGTGACCCTTCAGAAGGTTTCAACGGTCTGAGTACCAATAAGTTATACGAATCTGTTTTAAAAGGTAAAAAATCACAAACGATTATCGTAGCTGTTCTCGACTCTGGTGTTGATGGCGAACATGAAGATTTGAAAGATATTATGTGGACAAATCCAGGCGAAATTCCTGGCAACGGTATCGATGATGACAAAAACGGATACGTTGATGATGTTCACGGTTGGAATTTTCTTGGTGGAAAAGATGGTAAAAACATCAGCCACGAAACCTTAGAATTGACCCGTTTGTATGCTAAGTTACGTAAAGTTTACGGCACATACACAGCTGGGCAAGATACGACTACAAAGGAGTACAAAAAATACGTAGAATACCGCAACTTGGTAGAAAAAACAAGAACAGATTCTAAAGAAAAGATGGATTTTTACAAAAATCTTGAAACTGAAATTTTAGCTTCTTTTGATGCAGTAGAAAAAGCACTCGAAGGCAAACCTTTAAATACAGCGAATGTCACAGCGATAAGTAGCGATAACAAAGCAGCTACAAAGGGCAAAAAAGCATTGTTAGGTATGCTCGAAGACGAAGAATTACCTTCAATGGATGCTGCAAGAAAATCTATTTCGGAGCAAATCGCTGGTGGAGTAGAGCATTTTGAAAATCAGTACAAATACCAATACAATCCAGATTTCAACGACCGTCAATTGATAGTAGGCGATAATCCTGAAAATTCTTACGAGCGTTACTATGGTAACAATGACACAAAAGGTCCTGATGCAAGTCACGGAACACACGTTGCGGGAATTATCGCAGCAACTCGTAACAATGATAAAGGTATGAATGGCGTGGCAGACAATGTTCGCATCATGTCGGTTCGTTGTGTACCTGATGGCGATGAGCGTGACAAAGATGTAGCAAATGCTATCATTTATGCGGTGGATAATGGCGCATCTGTTATCAATATGAGTTTTGGAAAAAGCTATTCTTACGACAAAACAGCGGTTGATAAAGCTGTTCGTTACGCAGCAGATCATGATGTTTTGTTGGTACACGCAGCAGGAAACGATGCGAATAACAATGATACTGGTGGAAACTTCCCTAC
>JANMGN010000253.1:0-10474 GCA_031374645.1 Chitinophagales bacterium
TTTGTTTTAAATTAAAAATTAAATGTGTTATATGCACAAAAAAACCTACAAAGAAACTGCAAAGAGTAACTTTATAGGCATAAATATTTTTAATCGCTTTGGGCAATTCATGTGTAAGTCTGAATATAGGTTTTTTTGACAATTTCGCTGCACGTAATTATCAAAAAAACTTAGGTTGATGGAATGGATTCTTATATCTTGTTGCATGATAAAAAAAACTAATTTGTTGTTAATTATCATACAGCAATTATCGTGCAAATTTATCGCATAAAACTCAAAAAATCACATTTTACTTAAAATATATTTATTTTTTTTATAATATATTAAAAAAAAGCCTTTTTTGTTACAAAAAAGTAATGTTTTTTAACATTTTATATTTTTAGTTTCACAAAAATAAAAATATAATCTTAGCTTGAAACTAAAATAGTTAAAAAAAACTCTTTTTTTGTGACATTGAAAAATATTATATATTAATAAATATATCAATATGTAGAAAAAATAAAAGTAATTTGAGAAGAGAACAAGAATAAAAAGATGAAGTATTTGAAAAGAGATTCCAATATTATGTGACAAAGGAATGTACAACAGATAATATTTTTGAGAATTTATACTTTTTTAACAGCTACTTAAAAAAAATTACTTATCTTTGTATAAGAACTTTTTGGTCATTTTTCTGTCGCTCAAACATAATAACTGTGACGCAATACCGTTTAAAAAATAAGTAAAAAATCAACCTAAGTAACGTGTAAATCTAACTTTAAACAATAATTTTGATAAATATGAAAAACAATTATCTTTATAAACTACTGTTTACCTGCTTTATAGCTCTTTTTTTTGTTCCTAAAAATACTTATGCTACTACAAAGTATGACATAAAAAAAAGTATCGTCAAAGACACGACGAACTATGATTACAGGTTGAGCGAAAGCGAAGAGGAAGAAATTTTGGATAAAATACAAAAAATAAGACGCAGAAATACTGTAGCAATAATTTTGTATGCTACTTCTATCTTTACCATCGGTATCACGGGCGGTGTAGCGGTAGTGAATAGTATCCGTACTTTTTTGGAGCTGCGAGAATTAGAAGAACGCCTAAAAAATTATCCCGATAATGATTATTTAGCCGAAAAACTGCAAAAAGTAGTTACAACTAACTTTGTAGCACTTTGTATAGGCGCAATTTTTTCAGCACTTGTTTTGACTTACATTGCTGGGATTGGTCTTATTCTTTCAAACTCAAGTGGCAACTTGGGTGTTATTTTCGGTAGCTCAGTTGTTGCACTTTTATATCTTGTATTCGACGCTGCTTTTTTTAAAACATGGCGTTTGTTTTGAATCCGCCAATGATTGAAGCTAAGTAACGTGTAAATAATAACTTGTGTTGGCTACTTGGCTATTAAAATCTATACTTCACTAAATTTTCAGCCAATGCGCTGCATTGAACTTCTAATTTAGCTCGTTTACGTTCTAATATACTAACCGTAAATCCGCAACTTATTATTCACACGTTACTAAATTTAAAATTTATAAAAAAATCGATACGCCTCGCAGCATATCGATTTTTTGTTTACAAAATTAAAAACCGATGACAGCCAAGCTTCTATCGTCGCATGACAGCCATCTTGGCTCTTCATCGCTGCTACACGACGGACGATAGGAGTTTTGCTGTGCTAGTGTTTTCTATTCCCACAACAATAGCGTTTATTTTTTCAAAACCTTAATCATCTCGTTGTTTATTTTCAAGTAATAAATACCTGTTTCCAAGTGTTTTATATCTATTTGCTCAGGGATAGTTGCGTTTTGCAATATGCTTTGACCAAGACTATTCAGAATTTCGTAGCCGTTATTTTCTACGTTATTTAGTTTTATATTTAAAAAATCATTGCTTGGATTAGGATAAATAACGATACTGTGGTCATCATTTATAGTAACTTGCACAATAGCAGATTTCTTATCCCATCCATCTGTTTCTACTGATTTTAAACGATAATAATAAGAGCTATTTTTTAAGTTTTTGTCTAAATAACGATATACAGGACTTTTTGTAGGCGAAATATCTGCGATATTTCTAAACAAAATACCGTCATCACTACGCTCTAAAATAAAGTTTTTCAACGTACTTTGATTGACAACTGCCCAAGTCAATACTGCTGTATTTTTATCTGCTGCTGCATTAAAACCCAATGTTTCGACAGGTAAAGGTGTCGCATTTTGCGCCATTGCAAATTGGCTAAATGAGGTAATTCCGACTGCACCAAAAGTGACTTTATTAGCGGTTACGGTGCTTGCTGTACCAATTTGAGTTCCCCAAGTTGCGCCTTCTGCATTAGAATTTCGTTTAAAAAGACTGACAGACTGCGGATTTCCGACAAAAGTTGGATTGATATTTTCTGCCGTAAAAGATGCTCCTGTTAAGGCGGTAAAAGTAGCATTTGTACCAAAATTACGTACTATCCAATACGCATTATTAGGTATTGCGGTAGTGGAAGGCAATTGGTCAGGGTTTGCAAAAAGTCGATATGCGCCCACCTCTCCGTTCGGATACGTACCCGTAGGAAAAGTAAGCGAAACACCAGTATTTCCAAAATTTTTCACACCTGCACTATTTACGGTTAGCAAAGCACTTTTACCCGTTGCAGCAGGTACAGTAGAAGTCGGACGAGCGAACGTTCCAGCAATAGTTCCGTGCGCAGTTCCTACTTTATCATAAACAATATTTCCACTTGTTTCGTTGAATTGGTAGTGTGTTATCAAGCCTGTTTCTACTCCGCTTCGCAACAAATGTATTTTTTCACGTACCTCAGTTTGAGAAAGTGCATAATTGTAAAATTTTAATTCCTCGATATGTCCGTTGAAATTTCCACCTTGTCCCAAATCACCGTAAGCTACATCAAAAGGAACGTTTGAAAAATCAAAACCACTATAAGAACCTGCACGTGTCCAAGGTTTTCCATTGACATAAATCGTTGCTAATGTAGGAGTTATAGTCAAAGCAATGTGCGACCACTCGTTAATCGGAAGCGTATGCGTTGTGGTTAATTGATAAGGTACGCCTGTCCAATAAAAAGTCAAATTGGTATTTGCAGTATAACCCATAAACGCAAAACCGAATGCAAAACCAACGTTTGAGCCATGACTTGAAACGATTTCTGTAAAACTTTGCTGATTTGCCATAGGTTTTACCCAAGCCGAAACAGAGAAACTCGTAGCACCTGCAAAAGAAGGAATTTTAGGAATATTTATCAGATTTCCAGCTGCCGTAAGGTCTAAAGATTTACCAATTGTAGTGTCTATATCGCAAGCTGTACCATTTATACTGACCAGATTTGTAAGCGTTTGTGAAACGCCATTTACGCTCAAAGTAGCAGAATAAGAGCCAGCCGCACCATATACTACTTTCGGATTTCTGACCGTAGTAGAACTCACATAAGTAGCACTCGGAAAAGTCCAATTGTAGGTTGCGCCAGCCGCAGCTACCGAATAACTATCGAAATAAAACGTGTCCCGAGAGCAAGGTGTAGTGAATTTGTCCACCATAATTTGAGGAGAACTTGGTACTGTAACAGGAATGTCCGCTTCGTAAATACCTTGATTTGAGGCAATTCTCAACTTATTGTCACGATAAAAAGGTTTGACACGGAAAGCATTTGTATTCAAAGGCAAACCTGTATTGTAAACTGTCCAACCACTGCCATTCCCATAATAAATACGTGCATTATCGCAAACTATAACCACATAATCCGTACCAATTATATTGGCAATATCGCCAATTTTTGCACCATTTAGAGTAGAAGTATTGAGCGAGTTCCAAGACATTCCGCCATTGGTACTTTTGTAAATTTTTTCGCCATCATCTCCATTTCTATTTACTACCCAAAGTGTACTTGAATTGGTTGCGCTGACAGTAATCGTGGAAACACGACGGTCGCCACCACTCGAAGTCGGCGTAAGTGCGCAGGCTGTCCAGATGCCACCACCATTGGTAGTTTTCCAAATTTTACCATCGTAAAGTGTATTTGAGCGTTGTGTGGCATAAATTACGTCAGGATTTGCACGAGAAACCCTTACGTGTTCGATAACCGCACCAGCATCAGGAGAAGTGAATAACGTAGAAGAATTTAGACCACCGTCCACCGTTTTCATCACTGAAGCACCGCTTCCTACATAATACACATTATAATTTCTTGGATCCCATTCGATTTCGCCTGTTTGCATCGTAAAATACGTTTCGTTTGGCATCAAGTTCGTAGTAACGGTTGTTACCAAACCTCCAAAAGTAGTTGGCAATAATTTTCCTTTTCCTCCAAGATCCGAAAAGTAACACATACGTGCATTACTCGGATTGATGTAACCCGTAGGTGCTTCGCCACCGCCCATACGGAAAAATTGACCGACAGGATAACCTTCATACCACGCTGAGTTTCCGTTATGATAGCGACCTCCACAGACCGAATTTTCATTCCAACCTTGGTCGAAACCCCAAAAATCTGAAGCATTTACGCCCTTCATTCTTGTCGTACCATTACTTGTAAAAAAATCAGTAGAGTAAGTCAAGCCACCATCTGTAACTATCCATGTATCTCCTCCGACCGCTTGCATTTCTTGTATGTCAGGATGCACCTCAAAAGAACCACTATAACCTCCAGTTGTGGTATAATTTACACCACCATCGATAGATTTATAAGCCGTTGTAGTTGCTACAATTACTTGATTATTAACCGTTTGTGAAGCAACAATACTCAAATCATAATAGCCTTGACCATTGCTCATCGCCAAAACTGTACCATTGCCAGAAGCGGTAATTGTCCATGTTTCTCCTGCGTCATCGCTGCGTAAAACACGAGGACCGCTTCCTGTTAAAAGGACTACATAAACTTTATTTGCATCAATTGTGGTAACCGACATTCTACCGCCTTCATCTGTCAAACCAGTTACCCAACCTGTCGAACGAACCGTAAAATTCGCTCCTCCATCAGTTGATTTCATAAACTCACAAGTCGTACCATTATTGCGCAAAGCATATACAATCGAACCGCTACTTGGCTTATAAGCAATGTCGTAAGTTTTGTTGGAAAAAACTTGCGACCATACACCTGTCGAGGCATTTCTGCGATATAAACCACTCTTTCCACCAGCCAAAACAGAACCCGTATTGGTAGGATTTACTTTTATATCATTGATTTCCAGACCACCTACGTTGTAAGAAGTTTGCCACGAAGTACCACCGTTAGTGGTCATATAAATCTTATCATTTCCGACATATACGGTGTCAGGAGAAATAGGATTTATAGCTACTGCACCCATAGTTTCAAGGAAAAAATCTGCACCTGTTTGCGTCCAATTTAAGCCTTTGTCGGTCGTTTTGTACATTGCACCAGTTTCGGTTGCTGCGTATAAAATGCTCGGATTACTTACAGAAATATCAAAAGCATAGATATTGGCTTGCCAAGGACACTCAGGTTGAGCTACATTGTCATTTTTTAGCCAGTGCGTTTTTACTGGGCCTACCAACTGCCAAGTGCTACTTCTTTCGCCTGTGCTTTTTTTCATATTCGCCTGATAATCAGCATGTAATGCTTCTATTTCAGCATCAGTTGGACGAACGATTGAGCCATCAGATTTTATGTAACTATCCACGCCACGTCGCCAGCGTTTGTAGTATTTTGTCCAATTATTTTTTTCAAATTTATGCGTTTTGTAATAATTGTCGTACGCCGTGTCTATGGTCTGAACGTTAAGCTCAAAAACATTTTTTTTCTCGTAAAAATGCTTTGCCCAAGAAGGCATTTCGCTCGTAATCGTAGGCGGTGCTACGGGCGCAAAACGCTGCGCAAAAATGCAAAGGGCATTTAGTAGGACAAATGAAAGTAGGAATATTTTTTTCATATATTAAAAATTTTCACAAATATAAGTGCTTTTTTTATTCGAGGTATGTATTATTAAAAAATTTGCTCACAAAATTCTTTAGAACGGTTTATTTAGAATTGAAGAAAGGTATAGCTCATTTTTTTGCTCAACGTGCTATCGCTGAGGCGAAAAAATCTTGAGAAGAAAACAGATAAGTAGGCGTATAGAAATAATCGATAATTTTTACAACGACTTAGTCAAATGAATACTAAAATGAAAAACAAAAGCAGTGACTGAGCCCGTAATTATTGTTCGGAAATCAAATACTTTTTCGATATTCTAATTTTTCATCGTATGCCATAGAAATTGTAGGTTCAGCAATGGAGTAGGTTTTGCGAAGGGTTTTTAGGATTTTGTTTTTAGTTTGTTCATCCAAGTTAGGGCAAAAAGAAGAAGATAAAGGCAAAAAATCTGGGTTTATTTTTTCTGCACTTGTTCTTTTGATGTTTAAAATTTTTTCATTTATATCTTTTTCTACTAAGTATATAATATTGACTGTCAATAAAATAGATAAATAAGATAATTTTTGATAAATAAAATGTTGCAATACTTTATCGCTGATAATGCAATAAAAAAAATGTAATTTATCATCTGTTTCATAAATAAACGAGCCTAATACATTTTGAGCAGCGGCATTTTTACCTACAAAAAGTATCGGATATTCGTCGTAATGAAGTACGGCTAAATCTGAAATAATTTCTATTTTTTCTTTAAGCATTTTATAATAAATCTTTTAGTGCTATACACTGAACTGAGTGTATAGATTATAAAGAAAATTCGTCACTTTTGTAAAAATCGTGATGCGATTGGTCTTTTTCGTTCGGCGTGTAGGCAACTTGACCTGCATGAGCCAAAAAATTGAAAACTAAGATACTATCTTTATGCTTTGGCGTAATTCTAAACGTAGTTAAGAACTTTTGGATAACATCTTTTTCTGTGTTTTCGTTCCATTTATTGATAGAAATTCCTTTTAAACCGCATATTTTATCACATTCTTCTGCTGTTTTTCCTCATTCCCAATGTGTTCTAAAATCATTAGCTGTCGCTTCTGGTTTATTGATTTTTCTTGCAAAAATAGTTTCTGTTTTCACTTCCGAATTCGCTAAACAGTCACAATCTGTGTCATGTAAGAGTTGGTTAAATGTCATGTATCAATTATTTTTGCAAAAATACAATATTTTCTTTAACAACATTATTTACCTATTGATTATCTACTTTTTTTGCTTATTTTTGTAGCAAAAATTTATATAAAAAATGATTGGTGTTTTTGATTCTGGTTATGGCGGCTTGACCGTTTTGAAAGACTTGGTAAAAGTGTTACCTGAGTATGATTACCTCTATTTAGGCGATAATGCTCGTGCGCCTTATGGTACTCGCTCGTTTGAAACGGTCTATGATTATACCTTAGAGTGTGTGAAATATCTTTTTGCGCAGGGCTGTCCTCTGGTCATTTTGGCTTGTAATACCGCCTCGGCAAAAGCACTTCGCAATATACAACAACTTGATTTACAGCGTATTGCACCCGAAAATAGAGTTTTGGGCGTTATCAGACCAACGACCGAACATATTGGTTTTTTGACCAAAACAAAACATATTGGCATTTTGGGAACAAACGGAACAGTCGCCTCCGAGTCCTACCCTATCGAAATTGAAAAATTTTTTCCTAACCTTAAAATTTTTCAGCAGGCTTGTCCAATGTGGGTTTCTTTGATAGAAAATGACGAATACGAAAACACGGGCGCAGATTTTTTTATTCAAAAATATTTAAACCAAATCTTATCGCAGTCGTCTAATATTGATACTTTGGTCTTGGCGTGTACGCATTATCCGCTTTTGCGAGAGCGATTGCAATATTTTTTAGGAGAAAAAGAAATAAAAATTGTTGGACAGGGCGAGATTGTAGCAGCAAGTTTGGTGGATTACTTAAAACGACATCCTGAAATGGAAAAACGCTGTACCAAAAATGAAAAACGTATATTTTGTACAACAGACGATGCGCTTGTTTTTGATAGACAAGCGACCAAATTTTTTGGTCAAAAATTAGAATCAAAACACGTAAGTTTGTGAAAGCTGTGTTAAATTATTGTGGCTTTTTCCTATTTGCAACTATTTTTTCCTATATTTTGTCTTATAATATGAAAAAAATTGTATTTTTGTACCTTCATTTGGAACAGTGTTTCAGACTATCCATAAAAAAATAACGACAATGAAATTATTTTTTAGAATGTTATGTTTTTTGCTTTGTTTTCAAAGTGTACAAGCACAACTGATTTTAAATCCAAGATTTTTTGGCTCGTATTTGGTTAATAATCAAGGAGATACTATTCGTGGAATGGTAAAACTGCCCAAATCAGCTTCAAAGGGCGATTTTTCTTACACTGATATTATGTGGAAAATTCGCTTCATAGACCGTGACGGCATAGAGCAAAAAATAACGCCTAACGAAGTTCGTCAAGTTTCTTTCTGGCTCGAAAATGGCAAAGAATTTACTTTTGTTTCGCATCCGAATACGATAAAAGCATTTGCAGGAATTATGAACGACAACAGTAAAATGTTTTTGCAATCTGTAAAAAATGGTCAAATAAAGCTATACAAAGGTTACTTCTATAACTCAAATGGTTCGGGAATAGATGAAGTGAGTACAGTGGATTTTATTCAAAAAGGACAAGGGCCCGTACGAAAATTTCGCTACCTCTTTTTCAGATATGACCTAATAGAATACGTAAAAGACAATAGCAATTTGGTACAAAAATTGAAAAAACACCAGTATAAACCACGTGATATTGACGAAATAGTGCAAGAGTATAATCTTTGGTACGCTGAAAAAAACTAAGTAGAATTTATTTAATGATGAGTGATTTAATGATGAATGATGAATATAAGATAACATATAGAAAACTGATAATCAGTAAGTTAAACATATTTTTCATGTTTTCTATTTTATACTTTACAATTTTCTTTTCGGGCTGTTATTCCTTCAAAGGATTGAGTATAGACCCAAGTATCAAGACTTTTTTTATTGCTAATTTTGACAATAAAGCGCAATTAGCACCTTCTGCATTGGCACAAGAATTTACCGAAAAATTACGTACTCGTGTCCGTGATGAAGTAAGGCTCAAAAACGAAGAAAATGAGCCAGACATAGAATTTGCTGGTTCTATCACAGGCTATAATATAACGACCGAAGCACCAAAACCAGGCGAAGGCTCAAGTACAAACGTGCTGACAATGACCGTCAATGTGGAGCATATCAATCACAAAAACGAAAAATCAAACTACAAAAAAGATTTTTCTTTTTTAGTTCGTTACGATGCAAATACCAATCTTTCGGGTATTCAAGATGACCTTAATAAACAACTGAATAAACGAATTACAGACGATATATTGAACGCTACTTTTAATAACTGGTAAACTTTAATGTCGGCGAGCTTAGAAAAACACCTTACTACTATTATGAATGCAGAATTATTCTCTTATTACCTTATAGATACCTCCAAATTACGTGATATTGGCTATCAAGACCTTGAAAACTTGATAGGCAGATTTCCGTATTGTCAAAATTTGCATTTTTTAGTAGCAAAAAAAGCACACGCAGAAGATCATCCTGATTTTGAAAGATGGCTCAATAAAGCTGCCACTTATAGCACCGACCGAGCTTATTTGTACCAACTTCTGCACGAGGTAGATTTTCAAAAAGACTATATTTTTGAAGGCGAAAAATTTGATTTGGGCGAAATCGCTCCAAAACAAGAAAGTTTTGCACCAACGGAAATAAAAGTAGAAAATAAAACCGTAGAAGAAAAAGAATTAGAGCCGATTGCCATAGAAAAAGATTATTTTGAAATGGAAAATGTAATTGCTGCTGCCATTCCAATTGCTGTAATTACCACAACTATTCCATCTCAAAGCACTGATAATCACACCATTAGCGATGATGACGAATATGAAAAACCTTTGATGACACTTTCTGATTTGATGCAACAAAGTGAAACAGAAAACGTAAAAGAGGAGGAAGAAGAATTAATGACTTTTGCAGATTTGATGCAAGAAGAAAAAAAAGTAGAAGTTGAAAAAGTAATAATCGAAGAAGAGGAAGAAGAATTAATGACTTTTGAGCAGCTTTTGCAACAAAACGAACCACTTCCAGACCATACTGAGATAGAAAAGGCTGTTTTAATAGAAAGTGTAATTAGCAAAATAGAAGAAGATAAGCCTAAAAAAATACTAAAACCTACACCAAAATCGGCTTTTTCGAGTTGGCAAAAAAAAGCTGAACCAAGCGACAATACCAGCATAGGCGAAACGCTCAATCATGGCGAAGAAATACTGAAAGTCAAAGAAAAAATCGAGAAAAGAATGGAGAGTGACGAGGATAAAAAGAAGCGAAAAGAAGCGAAAAGAAGTAAAAAACAAGAAGGAATGTCTTTTATAGACAAGAGTTTAATTCCAAATGAAAACATCGCAACCGAAACTTTGGCAAAGATTTTGGCATTACAAGGAAGAAAAGACGAGGCAATTGTAATGTTTGAGAAATTAAAGTTGCAAATACCAGAAAAAAGTAGTTTCTT
>JANMGN010000259.1:0-4189 GCA_031374645.1 Chitinophagales bacterium
TTTAGGAGCTATGGACAGCCATGCAATGTTAGGCGATTTTTGATTTATTTTTCTCGTACTCTTCAATAATTTGTTGAACTCTGACAATATCAATGTCAAGTAAATCAGAAATTTCTGCTGCTATTTTACCCTTTATATAAAGTTTAACTACTGTTTCTATTTCTTTCTTATTTTCGCCTTGCTCTATTCCTTTTTCTTTACCTCTTTCTTCGGCTAACTCTTCTCTACCTCTTTCGTCTTGCTCTCGCATACTTGCATTGTCATAAGCAATCAATTCTTCTTTTTTCCAAGAATGTTTGTCTGCTTCTTTATAGGCAGTCATTAAGCCTTCATCTTCGATGTCGTCAGGAATAACTTCTAATTTTTGTGCGTGTTTGATAAAATAAGTCCACTTATCAACCATATCAAATAGCTCATGTTTCTTTTTCTTAAACTTAGTCAGTTGAATAAATCTGTATTGAATACCATCTAAAATACATTCGCCTGTTTCTTCTTCAACTGTAAAATGCTTTGCAAGGTATTGTTTGCCAAATCCAACACCAAAATTGAGTATTCCAATAAAAAAAGTAGGTTTGAGTTTTATATAATCTTCTCCTTTATCAATTTGAATAGAGTAATCTCTGGCAGTATAATATTGTACTCGACTTTCAAAACCTTTTAAATCTGAGACTTGCATTTCTACTACAAATTGTCGATTTTTTTGGTCAGTTGCACGAACGTCAATTATACTCGCTTTTTCTCCTGTAATTCGTGGAAGTAGGTAAGGGTCAATTATTGTTACTTTGGTGATACGATTATGACCTTCTAAACGCAGAACTGCATTTAAAAAAGAAACTAAAACAACTGATTTTTTTTGGTTGCCAAATATCTTACGAAAAGCAACATCATTTTTTATATCTACAAATTTCATCTTTTTATGATTTTATTGTTGCAAAGATACAAAAAAGTCATTATTTACGCAATAATTATATAATTTATGATACGTTAATTGCTTTTTTATTCATTATCACTATCGTAACGCTCTAAATTCTTATTACTCCTCAATAATTCTCTAAATTTATCTACAAAAGTTTGTAATTCTCTTTTCAGTCTTCGTTTTCCAAAATTTTCTCTGTGATGTTCATCCTTATAACAATGGCATAAAATACATAAACATTCAAAATTTGTATGATTATTTTCAGTTTTAATTCCATTTTTATGGTCTGTATGTATATATCTTCTGTCTATCCCTTCCATTTTAATATTGCATACTTCACAAGTATAGTCTTTTTTCTCTTTGTAAGATTTACTTATTTGCTGCCATTCTTTAACATAACCAAAAATATCTAAGTACATATCTTTTGGGTTTGCATCTTTAAATTTTTCCTCTAATTCATCATAAAACTCTTGTGTTGTAATCTTAGTAGTTTGGCAATTCCCACATAAATCAAGCACCAAATCTTCGTGAACCTTTCCTGTTGGTTTTTCTTGAATGCTAACTACATTAGAATTATGCCAATAGTAGCGACCAATAAAATTACCTTTGTCAATCAGGTCTTTCAGCTTTTCACATTTGGTTAAATGAAATTTGGGTGGTGTAAAAATACCTTCATAAAGCCATTTATATTTCAAATAAATGTACCCTTTGTATTCTTGACCATTTATTGTTAAATATACTCCGTCATCTCTATATTCAATGTTTCCATTGCTATCCTCCATTGTCAAATCTCTACGAATAACAGTATAGCCTGACTGATTGACAGTAGGATATTGTTTTCTGTTCAAAAAATCTGATAACAACTCCGTTATCTTTTTTGTCTTGGTTTGAACTTTATTTTTGAAATCGTAGAGCATAATTATTTTTTATTATTCATCTGCTGTAAAACTTTATCTACAAGTTTTTCGCTCGTAGTAATAATTTTAAATTCTACACGTCTTGATAATTCTTCGTTTATGGGTTCTTTACTTATATAACTTAGTTTGCCGTTTTTATCCAAAGTTCGACCATAGGAAAGCCCGTTCGCTGTAAGCCAAAATTGAAGCATATTTTTACTACTATCAGGTAATATTGTAAATACTGGTAATTGCCTAACATATCTCAAAACTTGCAAAGAACGATTTTGCGATAAAATTACATTGTCAATGTATGGGTCATTTGTTTTATTTGTTGGTGCAGTATCAGTATGCCCTTCAATTCTAATTTCGCCTATCTTTTCCTTATACTTCTGTTGCATTACAACTGATAAATATTTAGGAAAAAAGTTGGTTAGAATTACCTTAAAACTATCTTTTACATAATCGCTGCCTTCATCAAATAGCACTTGTGGATTATTAAACTTTACTGATAAATCTTTGTCTAACGCAACATTCCATCTATTAAAATCATTCCGAAAAACACTATCCAACTCCGTGTAAATAGCCTGTTTTGTTTGTTGATATTCTCTAAAAATACTATCTTGCTCAATTTTTTGCTTTTGTAGCAATCCCATATAAGCAAGAGAAATAAATAAGAATATGACCATTAGTACAGTCATTAAGTCTGCATAAGGTATCCAAAAGTTATCTTTTTTGCTCATTTCTTAACTCCTCCTATAACTATTCTTTGAATACACTCGTCAAGATTTGCAAGTGTATCATTCAGTCGTTCATAAAACTCTTGATTGATTTTGGATAAATCTTTATCAAGATTTTGACTTGACTTTTTAATGATTGATACGGCTTCTGTCATTTCTTTTCTATAACTTTCCCATAAATTACCATTAAAATTCTTAAATTCATCTAATTGTATTATTACGGCTTGTATCTTATCATTGAATGTTGATTGCTTATTTGCCCAATTATTGACATTACTTGTTATATCTGCAAATTCATCTGCTGCTGCTTGAACGCTTAATGTTGTTTTGTCAAGTCGCTCTGTCATATCCGATAATTTAGTTCCATGAACAAAAGCATCTTCAAGAATTTTTATCAATTCAACTAATCTACTATTATCAGATGTTAGTTCACTTGTATTTTGAGCAACAATTGTAAGCGTTTTTGAAGAAATCTGTAAATTATTAGAAACATCAATAAATTGATTTGTCAATTTTTCAATGTGTTCTTTATTCTGTTGTTGCCAAGAATTCAGACTTTGAACACTGTTATTCAATTCTTTGAAATTCTCTTGAACTAACTTATCAATTAAATCTCGCATTTGAGCATTAAATTGTTCAGTTGCGGTTTTCATTACTTCAACTAATGCTTCTGTATTGTTTTTGGCTAATAAATCTGAAAATTCATCAAATTTCTTTCTAATGAGTTCATTATTTGAACCCATTGCTTGAATTATTTTCAATGTATTTTCGTTTGCTGTTTTGCTTGTTCCGATTTGTTCTTCCTTCAATTCTTTAATTTGAGAAGAAATATCTTTACTGTCCTTTGAATTTAATTGAGAAGCAGAATTAACCGAATTTTCAACTGTTTTCAGTTGTTCATTTGTCAAATTACCTGTTTTTTGAATTGACTTTAATTCACTTTCAAGTTTAACAATTTGTTCTATTAACGCTTTGTTTTCTTCTTTGGATTTTGATACAATTTCATTTAACCCGTATTCTGTTTTTTGAGTTAATTTTTCAAATGACAATTTCAATTCTGCTAACGCTGTTAATTCGTCCGTAGATTTTATTGGACGATTTGGGTCGTCATCTATTTGTTTTTGCACAACAGCTAAATACTTTTGAAAAATGATTAGACCAATTATTCCAAGCATCGTTGCAATAAATGCAGATTTTAAGCCTTTTAACAACTCGGGCAGACTTTCTGTTATTTTTAAGGTATCAAAATTCCAAAGTCCAACAGTGATACCGATTGCAGTACCTAAAATTCCAAGAGTTGGAAAAACGGAGGGAATTGCATCAAAAATATATTGATTATTCCAAAAAGCACTGTCGCCAAGTGATTTATCAAGTTGATGTCTTTTGAAACGATTTGTATATATGATACTAAATATTGTCCAAAACACTAATAGCCCAATTGCTACAAATAATTCCATAATTTTTATTTTATTTTATACGTTTATTTTTTATGTATTTGCGTAAAAAAATAGCGGCGAAGCCGCTTTCTACTTTTCTTTACAACTCATAGGTTGCCAAGTAGTTGGTTATAGTTTCGCACATCAAGCGCACTGCCGAAGGCAGTCCTGCTTTGCGGCAGTGCAGAGTTCTTTGCAGTG
>JANMGN010000264.1:0-3302 GCA_031374645.1 Chitinophagales bacterium
AACCAAGTGTCCAAAACATCTTCATCTTGTTTCAAATCAGCCATTGTGATATGATTTCCTAACTGCGTTTGCGCTTGTGCCAAAGCCTCCTCAGCCGTTTCTGCTACAAAAACCAATAGCGCATTTCCTTCTCCCTGTACAAAATCAGGATTTGGAGCATACCAAGCTGGTATCCGATGACCCCACCACAATTGTCGAGAAATACACCAATCTCGGATATTTCCCATCCAATATTTGTAGGTATTTTTGAACTGAGGCGGAACAAAATTTATCATATCGTTCATCACGTTTTCCAAAGCTGGCTCTGCCAAAACTTTCATATCTACATACCATTGTAGCGAAAGCATGGGTTCTACCACTGCATTTGTACGCTCCGAGCGACCAATATTCGTTTTATAATTTTCTGTTTTTACCAGATTTCCTGCTAATTCGAGTGCTTTACGAGCAGATTTACGTGCTGTAAAACGGTCTTCGCCTACGAAAAACACTGCTTTTTCGTTCAAACGACCATCTTCGTTGATAGAAGCGATAACTTCCAAATTGTGTTTTTTACCCAATTCGTAGTCATTTGGGTCATGCGCAGGCGTTACTTTTAGCGCACCTGTTCCAAAATCTATTTCCACATATTCATCAAAAATAATCGGAACTGGACGATTTACCAAAGGAACTAAAACATATTTTCCTTTCAAATGTGCGTAACGCTCATCTTTCGGGTGCACCGCCACCGCAGCATCTGCCATGATAGTTTCGGGACGTTGCGTCGCAATTGTCACGTATTCATCGTCAGTACTTTCGCCATCAGCAGAAACTACTTTGTATTTTACGTGATACAGCATCGCATCTTCTTCGCCATGAATTACTTCTTCATTCGACAAAACAGTCAATGCCTCAGGATCCCAATTGACCATACGGTAATCTCGGTACAATTTTCCACGATTGTACAACTCCACAAAAACTTTGATAACGTCTTTGCTGTATTGCTCGTCCATCGTGAAAGCCGTACGTTCCCAGTCGCAAGAAGAACCCAATTTTTTTAACTGGTTCAAAATCATGCCACCGTATTTTTCTTTCCACTCAAAAGCGTATTTCAAAAATTCTTCTCGAGTAATGTCAGACTTTTTGATGCCTTGCGCTCGCAACATTTTTACCACTTTTGCCTCAGTAGCAATAGAAGCGTGGTCTGTACCTGGCACCCAACACGCATTTTTACCGTCAAGACGTGCTTTTCGGATTAAAATATCTTGAATAGTATTGTTGAGCATGTGTCCCATGTGCAACACGCCCGTCACGTTCGGCGGCGGAATAACAATACTGAACGCCTCACGCTCATCTGGCTCAGAATGGAAATAATTTTTTTCCATCCAATGTGCGTACCACTTATCTTCTATATCAGAAGGGGTATATTTTGCGGATAAATCTTGCATATTTATAGTTTCCTAATCTCCCGAAACGGAGAATTTTATTTTATTTGTATGGAAATAAATTTTCTTAGTACCTATACGTACAAAAAGTGTGCAAAGGTATGTTTTTTACAAAAAAAATTATGGACTTATTAAATAAATCTGTTATTTTTTTGTGTAGATGTGGCTTTGAAATTTAAGTTCCTATATTTTTCTTGTTATTGAAAGGTTGGACAAAGGTACATTTTTTGAAAAAAAACAAACCGCTGTATTTTTTAGGTACAGTGGTTTGTGGTAGTTTTTTGCTTCGTTGTTGCGTGTCGCATAGTGATGAATGAGTTGTAGAATTGGTGTAAATTCTTATGCTCATTTTGGTATAAAGAATAGTTTATCAGAAAAAATAATCTCATTTTTGCAAAAAGTATTGCGATTTTTGTTTTTTTCTGGTAAAACTATTTTATCTTATGCAAAGATTATATCTTTGCATATTGACAATTAATTTTAACACTTTAATATAAATGGAAGATATGTTAGATGATAGCCTTTTTGGCATTGGAGAGGGAGACGATTTATTTAATGGTATTGAACAGAAACTGAAGAAAAAAGCGATATTAAATCGCCTTTTGATTCTCGTCAAATCAAAATAACGATTGAGACGAATACGATTTATGGTTTAGCCAAAAGGTTACAGCGTAATGAAATTGATTTGTATCCCGATTTCCAACGCAGAAGTAACCTTTGGGAAAAAGACAGACAAAGTCGCTTGATTGAGTCTTTGTTATTGTGTTTTCCGTTACCCGCCTTTTATTTTGATGTGGAAAATGAAGAAAAATGGTTGGTCGTAGATGGACTTCAACGGTTATCAACAATTAGGAATTTTATTGTCCCAACGAAAGATAAAGGGTTGATATTGAGTGGTTTAGAAATATTAAATGAGTGTGAAGGATTAAGTTTTAATGGAATTGATGGAGAAAATGGCTTGGATAATACATTAAAAAGAAGAATTTTAGAAACGAATGTCACGACCTATCTTATTCAACCTGGTACACCAAAAGAAGTAAAATATAATGTTTTTAAACGTATTAATATGGGTGGATTAGGCTTAACACCTATGGAAATTCGTCACGCCTTAAATCAAAAAGGAATTGCAGGACGTTTTTTAATTGATTTGACTGAAAAAGAGGATAGTTTTTTCAAAAAATTTTTGAAAGAAAACAAAATTATGAAGATTGATAGAATGGAAGATAGAGAGCTTTTGTTGCGTTATGCAGCCTTTTCTATTACATCATTTAAAGAATATCAACCGAATCTTTCTAATTTTTTAGATACTGCAATGGAGAAGTTAGATAACCTCAGCAAAGAAGAATCTGGCGAATTGGTTTTAAACTTAGAAAAAGCTATTTGGTGCTATGAGCAATTGTTTGGCAATAAAAAATTTGGGCGTACCTTAAATAATCGTTGTCGCTTGAATAGTGCACTTTTTGAAGTATGGACAAGTACATTAGGTAGATTATCAATGAATAAAATAGAAAAATTAGTAACAAAAGTAAATGAAATTAAAACAGAATATTCTGAAATTTTAGAAAAAAATGAAATTTTCCTAAGGCTACTGATTTACAAAGCAACGGCGAACTAATAAATATAGAAAAGGCTATGTATGTAGATGGTATTGGTACTGTGGGTGGAGCGTTATTAGGAACGTCAAGTATTATTACATATGTAGAAAGTGCGGTTGGCATAACTATGGGAGGAAGAACAGGAGTTGTTGCAGTTGTTTGTGGAATTTTAATGTTACTTAGTTTATTTGTAAAAACTTAGGCATACACCCAATCGACAGTTTTATTACTGAAAATATCATTAATAGCCTTAAAAACATTGATATTATGTTTTCTTAAAGAAGAA
>JANMGN010000297.1:0-7762 GCA_031374645.1 Chitinophagales bacterium
TATCTATACTCTTAAAAACAAGATTACCCAACCACACACAAATAAGCAGCACCAAAATACTTAAATCTCCTACTATATCATAATGTTCAAGCGGCAAATTTGCTGAGCTTTGAGTTACTATAAAACCTGTCAAAAGAGAAGCCATCCCTGTTCCTAACTGCTGCATACTGCTGTTAAAACTCTGAAAACTACCCCTATGTTCAGGACTTACCACATTACTAACCATCGCACTTGCCGTCACGACCCGTTGCAGCTACAAACCACAGACCAAACAAAGCTAAAACTGGAATGTATGCTTGTATCGGAGGCAAATTGGAGATATGGAGCGTCATGGATAAATGCGGTAAATTTGTAATGATAAAAATCATAGGCAAAGCTGCAAAAACACAGGCACTAAAAATACTCAATTTTCCATATTCATCAGATAAACGCCCTATAATATTGGAAGCAAAAAACGATGCTGTTCCTCCGACTAAGTAAATCAAAGGTGTAATCGTTCTTGAAAAACCAACATTGAGTTCCATGTAAGGATTAATAAAAGGAATGATTAGAAAATGCCCAAACATAATTAATCCACTGAAAATGAGCGCAGTATATTGTGTTTTATTTTCTAATATATCTGTCAAAACCTTTAATTTGTCTTGTTTTACAGCATTTTCATGCAAGTGACTTGTCATAGAAGGTAAGTACAAAAATATCAGCGGAACGAGGATTATCCCGACTATTCCCAAAAACAAAAAAGGAGCGTGCCAAGAAATATGATTTGCCAAATATAAGGCAAATGGAATTCCCAAAGTCGAAGCAATCGCAAAGGCAGACATAATTGCGCCCATCGCTGCGCCTCTTCGCTCATAAGAAAAAGTATCTGCTATGATAGCCAAAACTTGTGCGCCAATCAAACCTCCAAAAATACCAGCGACCGTACGTGCGAGCAAAAGTAACGCATAACTCGGCGCTGCTCCACAACAAATAGTTCCAAATAAAAAGCCGCAATACGCTAATAATAGTATTTTTTTACGGTCAAAATTATCTACAAAAAAAGCAGCAACAAAACCCGAAATCGCAGCACTAATCGTATAAACTGATACTAAAATCGTAAATTCTTGTGGCGAAATATGAAAATAAGGCATGAGATAATTGCCCAAAGGCATCATAATCATAAAATCCAGAATATGCGTAAAATTCAATGCCGCAAGCAAGACTAAAATAAGGCGTTCTTTCCAAGTCATAAAAGTCCATTTTTAAATAAAACGCTAAGTAACAGCTAATTTTTCGTTTTTGAAAACAAAAATAAAGTTATTTTGTGGTTTAAGAAGTACAAAATACCATAACAATAAAAATAGTACCACGGCTGTACTCAAAAAAAGTTTGAAAAAAATAATTTTTTTCTTGCACCATTCAAAACAAAATACTATATTTGCAATATAAAAAAGTAAAATCCAAACCAATGTGTTTGAATTTTAACTAATTTCTGCAAAAAATTCGTACTTTACAAGGAAAACGCCAAATTTTCAAAACTATTCAAGGTATGGATACTACATTGCAGAACGCATATTTACACACAGTGGTAAAGGTGCGTTCTCTCTGTATATCTATCTTTGATTAAGGCGATTGGCGTTGCCTCTTGTGAAGATGATATAAAGAGGGGCGCACCTTTGTTGTTTGGGTAGTTCCTTCTTTTTTGAAAACAAAAATAAACTGTTGTAAACAAAAATTCCACACATGAGCAAAAAATTACTGCTATTCTTTTCTTTTCTATGTTTTATTTGCTCCTATGCTTAGGGGCAAAAAGCCTCAAGCAATAAATTCACTAAAAAAGATGTTTTTATTTGCAAAGATGCTAAAACAAGCAAAGGGATTGGATTAGAAACAAACCCAAATAACTTTTGTTACCTTTGGGAAACGCCTAATACTACGCTAATTAGTGATCCTACTGCGCCTAACCCTGCTTTGCTTACCATTCCTAAATCCTCATTTGTTGTTACTGTAACTGTTTTTGATGACAATGGAGATGTATTTGTAGAAACAAGTAATGTCTTTATTTATGAAATCAAATTGGATATTTGGCAGCCAAAATGGATGTCTCCCAATCAGGTAAATTTACCATCCCTGACCCAACCGCTAAGAAGCGCTCAAACATTTGTCAATACAGACAATGATGATAACGATGATTTTTTTGATATTGACGATAATGATGTACCTAAGGGCGATAACGAATTATTACCTATCAAAGCCTACTTACGACTTATTGGTGCAGATTTTCCCACTATTAATGGTAATGAAACAGCGAATAAAGGTATGATACTCAAACCTGACCAAATAGATGCGGACTTTCAACCTATCGCAGGCGCAAACACCGTCAAAATATGGAAGCAAGAAAGTAAATCTATCTTGTTCGATAATTACAAACTATCTACCAAAAATCAAGATTTCAGTAACGAAACAATAGCTAATACAGAATGGCTGACATTCAAAGGTTGGGTAGAAGGCGTAGTAGCGCACACTGCACCTTACCAAGCACAATTTGGCTTTGCAATAGGTAACGATATTTCTGCGGATGGTGGTTGCAATAGCAAAAAAGTGGCTCTCACTGTCTTGGGTGTAAGCAGTATAGACTGGATAGGCGTAGGAAACGGAGAAGACAGTGATAAATATACCTCTAACGATTTATGTGGTAAAGATAATAAAGCAACAAGTTGTAAAGTTTTTCCTGACGGGCGTTTTGAAAACGGTGCAGTTTCTAACTCCAAAGATAACGTGAGCATAAAAATCACATTATCTACTTTTGCTGACGATCCTTTTTCACTACACGTAAAATCTTTTGATGCAGACGACCCTTCACAAAATAAAACAGACCTGGGCGTGATTAATCGTCCGCCAAGCGGTACTATTACAGACAAACTGATACTTGACCCTAACGATGACCTCAAAAGTGGTATCTATGAAGGTGGGCAAAACCTAAGCTACACCACAGAAAATGATAACCGAGCTACTAATAAAGCAGGAACAGTGATAGCCAAACAAGGCATCAACTCTGCACTAAATACTGACGATATTTTTGAGGTTTATTTCAAACCAAAAGAAAAAGAGGTAAAAGACATCGTGTTTCAAGTATCTCAGTTTGCAGGAGATAATTATCAACTGTTTGCCTATTGTGATAAAGCACACCTCAAAAACTTATTCAATACAGACCATCGTGATGGAAGTAAAATTATTAATTTAAGTAATACTGGAAAACGTTTGGATTGTACTGAGAGAATTTCTAAGCTGCTGACGGTGTGGAGGTTGTTGCATTTGGAGGTTGATGGTATGAAAAAAGACATTCCATCCGAAAATAAAAATTATGTTCAAGGTATTGTTAGAAAAATGTATTTTGACGATACTGGCAATTTCAACGCTTTAAACGTTAATACAAAAGCCCCACCTAACATTATTAGTCTTGATTATAATAAGTCTAAGTACGAAGTAAATAAATATGAACTTTTTGATAGCTCACCTTCATTAGATGTT
Organism: Chitinophagales bacterium; assembly: GCA_031374645.1. Classification (GTDB taxonomy): domain Bacteria; phylum Bacteroidota; class Bacteroidia; order Chitinophagales; family Saprospiraceae; genus CANHEE01. The sequence goes on from JANMGN010000297.1 coordinate 3,511, forward strand.
GGAGATTTAGGTCAAGGAAGATTTGAGAATGGATATATTTCTATTGGAAACCCTTTATTCAGTTCTATTGGTACTATTGTTAAAGCAAATGGATTTGATTCAGTTTTTACAGAACAAGCAAGTCTCGTAAATATGAAGTGTGTTTTTAAAGGAAGTATTAATGGTACAAAAACGGGTAATGGAACGGCACAAATAGCTAATATTATAAGTACCGCTTCTGGTTATAAAATTACACTTAATCTTTTATCTACAAATTTGAATTTATCCTTGGTTGATTCTATAAGTATTGGAAATAATAAAATATATTCTCTTGCCTACTCTGGTATTAACATTGATAAAACAATAGAAATATCCTCATTAGCAATACCGTTTAAAATATATGATGATGACGTTGAAAATTTTTCGTTAAATTTAGACATGAATTTAATCAATTCTGCATATAACGAGGCTTTTATTCAAGTCATTAAAGACGGCGGAATTGGTACGATTAACAACACTAATGATATGGATTTGATATATAATATTCATAGCGAGTTTCCAATAGAGCAAGAGGTTATGGACGATTGGAATAAAATTAATTCGCAAAGAAACTCAAAAAACTTTGAAAATGATAATTTTTGGATTAGTTATGGCTTAGGGGCTTATCAGGGCGATAATGTTTTTGATAGTGATCCTAACTATGAGTATAATTATGTTCTCAACGGACTTACACATGATAATGAAATTGGTACTATTAATGATAAGCTCAATAATGAAAATGTTGCTAAAGGTTACGAATTGTGTGCTATATTTCTCGAAACAATACGAGAAACCGATGGTAATGTCTCCACTATTTTTGCACATGAAATAGGGCATCAACTAGGATTAAGTCATGGTAATTTAGAAGGTAAAATACCAGAATTTACCGAAGATACTATGGGACTTATGACTCCATTAACAATAACATCGAATAGTCTTATTCCTCGTCATGCTAATTTATTACGCTCAAGAATAAAAACTCCTGGTAAAAAATAAAAAAAATATAATATGAAGCAAGTATTAATAATTTTATGCGTTTTTGCAATTCAGCCTTTATGGTCTCAATCTAATTGGCAGTTACGACTTTTATTTTCAAAAAATGAAATGCTGCCAACAGATTTTATAAGTTACAAATGTATAATAAAAAATACAACCGAAAAGGAACAGCTTTTTTATGACGTACCTTCAAGACTTTTTGGTATATCATTAGAGTATTTGGATGAAAAAACATCTAAATGGATAAGTATATCTGGATTAGAGGGTAATAATAGATGTGGTTCTGTAAAACCTATTAATGTAAAACCTCAAGAAGAAATAAGTACTGTTTCAAAAACATTTATGTTTTTAGATAAATTATCTTCAATTGATAAAATGAAAATAATATTAGTTGGTAAAAAAAATCTAATGTTAAGAGCTAATTTTTACAGTAATAAAGTAAGAGTTTATTCAGAACCAGTAGCGTTAAAAATATTAAATGAGCCTAATGCCTCGACTGAAAAAGAAGCATATCAATGGCTAAAAGGTAGTGAAAACCCTTACTTTATTCATATTTTATCTTATTCAAATTTTCGTATTAACGAAAATAATTATGAATTATATAAAAAGCAAGCATCATACCTATTAGAGAAATATCCTAACTCATCTTATGTTTCTTGGGCAAATGCTGTTTTAGCTTCGTGCCTATTGTATGAATTACAAAATGGTAAAAGCAAACGAATACAAAATGATTTAAGCACAATAAAAAAAATAATAGATGAACTTGATTTATTATTTAAAGAAAGAAGTACAAAAGAAAAAAAATATGATTTTGGGCCTTATTCTACCATTGCTGAACAATCGTTAGACGATACTCGACCTTTATATTTGATTACATTAAAGATAAAAAACATCTTAAAAAACTATCAGGAACATGAAAAATAAACAAACCCTACTATTACTTATATTTATGCTGTGTATGGGCAGTATTTTACCTTATGGGCAAACCGAAATGAATAATGTACAAACTAATCTAAAAGTATTTTCTACAAATACTTTTGCAAAAACATACTTAATGCCCATTTTTGATGGCGGTGGAATATTGGGTTCAAATAAAGATGATTTTCCATACATCAGAAATTTAGGCGATAGTAAAAATCCTGATCCAATACCTGGCAAATCGGAAGAAGATTGGCAAGAAATATTAGATAGTAGGCAATCTGCAAATTTAGAAAAGGATAATTATTGGGTCAGTCATTTAATGGGAGGACACCAAACTAATATGGCATCAGATGCTGATCCTAATTTTGAAGGCGGTACTTATGGGATTACAGATACCTACAATTTTATTTTTAGTAGTACAGATGTTGTCAAAGGAGGCAACACATCAGTTATTTTTAGAGAGTCTTGGATAGAATACAAAACAAGAGAACAATCCTGGATTATTACGCATGAAATTGGACATCAGTTCGGGCTTTCTCATGGGCTTATTAAAATCAATAGTCCAGAAATTGAAGAAGCAAACAAAAACAATCCAAATCATAACATGGGTATTATGGTAGCAGCTCCTATTTTTAATGGCAGCAACGACTTTATTCCTCGTTATCAAAATATTATTCGTTCACGCATAAAATCACCAGGTCAATAATGAAAAAGATTTTATTCATTTTTTTACAAATATATGTTACTACGAATGCTATCTCTCAAAATTATTTTGATTTTATACCTTCCATAAACAAAGATACATCATATTATCTGCATGATACTATTTTTTTTGACTTTACTTTCAAAAATATTACTGGCAAAGATTTTTTTATAATAGACCAAAGAAATCTAAAAGGAGCAATAGTGGAGTATAAACTGTATCAAGAAGGCAATTGGCAGATGTTTAAAGAAGACTTGAGTACACCTGAGATTAACCCCTATCATGTTTGGGGCGCAAGGGTATTTATTCGAAATGGAGTAACGTACCCAGCAGACAAACCATATTTTATTCCGCTGTACGAAACTGCTTTTTTAAACGCTTATTTTGAAAAAAAGTTCGATAGCTATGAAGTAAGATTTACTTATGATCCTCAGATAGTTATAGCAGAAGAAAATACAACATTAAGAGATTTGGAGAAAACGAAGTATCTCTGCTCAAAAATAACTTCTCAGACATTTAAAATTAAAATTAATCCTTACAAAAGGCAAGATAGAAAAGCAATGGATTGGCTTAAAAAGCAAGAAGTACCAATGTTTATTTTTATAAATCCGAATATATATAAGTTCGAGTATCGTAAAATTAGAAATAAAGAGGCAAACGAAGAAGATTTTACAATTAAAAAACTGAAAGAATTTTACAAACGATTTCCAAAATCTCAGTTTGTTAGTAGAGCAAAATTAATAGAAGCAGCGTATTATATAGATTTTTTTGGTAAATCAACAGCAGAATACCAACAAGCACTTAACATTTATGAGTATTTATTAACCGAAAACGGGGATAAAAATGTAAGAAATTTTATTATTCGCTATTTAAGATTTCTTTCAGAAAAAGATAAACGTGCACTAAACATCTTAAAAAACTATCAGAAAAATGAAAAATAAACAAACCCTACTATTACTTATATTTATGCTGTGTATGGGCAGTATTTTTGCACATATTGGCATTGTAGCGATACGCAATCCAGCTTGTAACGATGCTAAAGCAACAGGCGAGGTAGATTTTTATGTAAATGGTACAGCAGGAGATTTCGATTGGTACATCTATGATGAAAAAGACAATATTGTAGATAAAGGAGTATCCGCAGGTAATAATCTCTCGCTTATTACTTCCATAGGGCTTAGCATAGGAAAATATAGATTAGAAGTATCTACTCAAAATCTCAATGTTCCAAAATCTTGTAAAATTATAAAAAGGGAGTTTGAAATAAAATGCTGCGAAGCAAAACAAGAGCCTATTGATATTGTTTTGGAAGAAAAAGGCTATGATATTTATACAGGCTTAGGCTACATCAATATAACAAGTAGCGCAAGCGGACCACTTTACTATCATTGGCAAAGCCCAAGTGGGCAAAATTACAGCACTCAAAATATAAAAGACCTCAGTGCTGAGGGTAAATATTGTGTTACTATTACAAACGGTTGTAGAAGTGCAGAAGCCTGTTTTGAATTATCAAAATGTGCCGATGATACACCCTTTTATATTACAGGTATCGTAAAAACACCAAGCAGCGTAGGACAAGACGATGGCGCAATAGATATAACAATTAGTAGCTCA